>JALYLK010000404.1 GCA_030774275.1 Actinomycetota bacterium | reverse complement strand
TCACAGGTTGCGCGGATGCTGGGGCGCGAGCTCGCGGCAGCGGGTCTCGTCATCATCAGCGGCCTGGCCCGCGGCGTTGACGGAGAGGCGCACCGCGGCGCGCTCGAGGCGGACGGCATCACGGTTGCCGTGCTCGGCTACGGCATCGACCGTGACTACCCCGCCGCGCACGCCGAGCTCGCGCGGCGAATCTGCGAGCGAGGCCTCGTCGTCTCGGAGTACGAGCCCGGCGTCGAGCCTGCCCCGTGGCGTTTCCCCGCTCGAAACCGGATCATCGCCGGCCTCGCGGCGGCAACCGTCATCGTCGAGGCGCGCGAGCGGAGCGGCGCCTTGATCACCGCCGACTTCGCACTTGAGGACGGCCGCGAGGTCTTTGCGGTTCCAGGCGAGATCACAAGCACGCTGGCGACCGGCACCAACCGGCTGCTCGGACAGGGCGCGACCCCGCTTACCTCGGCGGACGACGTGCTCGAGCTGTTCGGCCTTGCGGCTTCGCAGCGGCCTGCCGCGCCTCGGATCGGTGCAAACGCGGCCTCGGTAGTCGAGCGTCTTACCGAAAGTGCCGCGAGTGCCGACGAGCTCGCACGCGCGACCGGTCTCGAGCCGGGCCCGCTCGCCGCGGCACTCGCTGAGCTCGAGCTTGCCGGGCTGGCCACCGAGGCGGACGGGTGCTACCGGGGGGTGATCTAGGCATTTAGCATCGAGGACATCGCGAGTTCTTACTGGCTCGAAGATGAGCGACCCTCGTTTCCGAAGCGCCGCCTCTCCGGGCGCGTTGATGTGGCGATCGTCGGCGCAGGTGTCACCGGCTGCTCCTGCGCGCTGACGCTGGCGGACGCCGGGCTCCACGTCCGCGTGCACGAGGCGCGCGAGGTTGCTGGCGGCGCGAGTGGTCGAAACGGCGGCTTCGCCCTGCGTGGCGCCGCCCCGGCCTACGACGTCGCCCGTGCCGAGCTCGGTGCGGAGCGTGCCGCGTCGCTCTGGCGCCTGACAGAGCGCTCGCTCGAGCGGATGGCCGAAATCGCGGGCGACGCCTTCCGCCGGACAGGCAGCCTGCGTTTGGCCGCCGACGGCGATGAGGGGAAGGAGCTGAAAGCCGAGTACGAAGCCTTGCGGGACGACGGCTTCGCCGTCGAGTGGCGTCCGGAGCTCGATGGACGGCTCGCGGGTCGCTTCCAGGGCGCGATCCTTCACCCCCCCGACGGGTCACTCCATCCGGCGCGCTGGGTGCGCCGCCTCGCCGCTCGGGCGGCGGAGGCCGGAGCGGAAATCCGAGAGCACGATCCGGTGACTGCGCTCGAGGACCTCGATGCCGACCGAATTGTGATCGCGACCGACGGCTATACGCACGGCTTGCTGGAGCCGCTGGACCTGGCGGTCAGGCCGACACGCGGGCAGGTCATCGTCACCGAGCCGCTGGACGCGGCCTACTTCCCGTGCCCGCACTACGCCCGCCACGGCTACGACTACTGGCAGCAAACCGAGGATCTTCGGCTCGTCCTTGGCGGCTTCCGTGATAGCGCGCCGGAAGAGGAATCCACTGCAGAAGAGGCAACGACGCCGGTTATTCAGGCGAGGCTCGAAGCCTTCGCCGGCGAGCTGGTCGGACGCGCGCCGAGGATCACGCACCGCTGGTCGGGGATCTTCGGCGTCACCGATGACCTGTTGCCGCTCGTGGGCGAGGTCCCGGGGCGCGACGGCCTGTGGGTCTCGTGCGGCTACTCAGGTCACGGGAACGTGCTCGGCCTCGCGTGCGGCGACCTAGTCGCGCAGGCAATCCTCGGCCGGCGCCCGTCGGAGCTGGAACTGTTCGATCCGGCGCGGGCGCTCGTCTAGAGCACGCTCTCGAATAAGACGCCGATCCCGATCAAGATTCGAGGCTCCTGCTCCATGCCGGAGAAGACTAAGCGGTGTGCCGGCGGGGACTCCGCGAACTCTCACCTCTTATTTGAGTTCAGACGACGATTGTGAAACATGTTGTTGGGTCCCCACAGGTACGAGTAGGGTCACCCAAATGCTGGCGGCGCTGAGCGAGTTCCTGGCCCCGTACCGCGACGGAAGCGGGGCGGCGTGTAACACGGACGCGGGTTCGTGAGCTCCGTCGACACAGCCCTCCAGCCCGCCGTCGCGCGCGACCAGTCGCGTGCGCTCTTCGGCCAGACGATGGGGCTCGTGGCGGTCACCGCGGGGCTGTTCGCCCTCGGTGCCTATCTGGGCCGCGATCTGTCCTACGGATGGGGCTTCGTTGCGTACATCGCAAGCTTCGGCCTCCTGATCGGCCTCAACTTCGCGGCATCTCGCTCCGAGCAGTTGGCGATCGGCCTGCTTTTCGGTTTCGGCGCCTTGGTCGGAGTGGGAACAGCGCCCACGATCGCCTACTACGCCTCGACGAACCCGCAATCGGTGTGGCAGGCGGGCGGGGCGACCGCGCTGTTCATCGCCGGCTTCGGCGCGGCCGGTTACGCCACGCGCAGGGACCTCTCAGGACTTGCACGAGTGTGCTTCTGGGCGCTCCTCGCGCTGATCGTGTTCGGGATCGTGACCATCTTCGTGCGAATCCCGAACGGCGCGCTGATCTACGCGATCGCCGGCCTGGTGATCTTCGCGGGATTCACGCTGTTCGACTTCCAGCGTCTGAGGCGGACGCAGGACATTCGTGCCGCACCGCTGCTCGCCACCTCGATCTTTCTCGATGTGCTGAACGTCTTCCTGCTCTTGCTCTCCCTCTTCAACCGAGACTAGCCATGGATCCGACCCAACTCATGGTCGACCTGCCCATCGAAGGCGAGTTGGCGTCGCTTGACGGCGCGACCGGGTGGCTCAATTCGCAGCCACTCTCAACGGCGGACCTGAAAGGGAAGGTCGTCCTCGTCGACTTCTGGACCTACACCTGCATCAACTGGCTCCGCACGCTCTCGTACATCCGCGCGTGGGCGGAAACGTACGAGCAACACGGGTTGGTGGTGATCGGCGTCCACACGCCCGAGTTCCCGTTCGAGCAAGACGCGGACAACGTGCACGAGGCTGCGAAGGAGATGGCGGTCGAGTATCCGGTCGCGCTCGACAGCGACTACGCGATCTGGGGCGCCTTCGACAACCGATACTGGCCGGCCGCCTACGTAGCCGACGCACAAGGACAAATTCGGCACCATCGATTCGGCGAGGGCGGATACGAAGAGCTGGAGAGGGTGATCCAGCGGTTGCTGGGCGAAGCCGGACGAGGCGGCATCGGTGACGAGCTGGTCTCCGTCGCCGCGGACGGTTTCGAGGCTCAGGCCGATT
>JALYLK010000403.1 GCA_030774275.1 Actinomycetota bacterium | reverse complement strand
CCGCCCGGCGCGGCGACGGCGACGTGGCCCGGAGCCTCCGGAAGCTCGACCTCCCAGGTGCTCTTGCCGTTTTCTAGTCGCCGTCGTAGCGCGACCCCGCTGCGCCCGAGGCGACGGTCAGCGGTGTCGTGGTACGTCGACCTAAAGACGCGATTCACGTGCAAATGCTAACGCCAGGAGCCAAACCTCTCTCAGTCGTTAACGCGAGAGACAAGGGTCCGCGCCAGTCGGCGCTCGGCTGCTGAGATCGCGCTCTGTGCCGCGACGGGCCCGGCGGCGTTGAGCGTGATCTCGGTGCGACTCTGCCCCAAGAGCAGGAGATCGACCAAGATACTCACGTTCTGACCGGCAGTCTGAGCGCTGATCACTCCGCGAAACAGGGCGGCGTAGGTCGATACATGCGAGAACGGGAGCTTCCGAAACGAGACGAGCTTCGCGCTCGAGCCGAGCCCGTTGATCACCTCCCGCCGTAGGCAGGGAAGAGCACCGGGCACGAGCACCGAGCGGCGCCAGTCCAGAACCACCATCCGGTGTGTCTTCAGCACCTCGGAGACGCTGTCGAACTCGAAAGCGCTACGCCGATAACGGGCCCCGGCGGCACCCGTGATCACGAGGTCGGAGAGCTTGGGATGGTAGTTCGGGCAACTGAGCCCGGAGGAGAGGTCGGAAAGACTGGGGTTCACACGGCCCCCCTGCCACCCGCTCGAGCCGAGATCGGACGCACGGATCGCGACGGCCCGCGCGGCGGCCTGGTCGGCCGCGTTGAACCGGATCTGGTACTTGCCGTCGCCCGCCCAGACCGCCGCAGCCGTCGCCAGGGCGACACTGGAAGCCGCGAGCACAAACGCTATCCGCCGAGTCATCGTGACTCCTCCCTCCTCTCCTGACGACCTCCACGTCGAGCAAAGCCGCGTTATTTACAGCCAACGCCTATCAGAACGCGGACGGTGCGGTCACAGTGACGGCCGCGCCCAGGCCCGCGGGCGCGCCTGGCGTAGGGAGCTACAGGCTCGCCGCGAGAAAGCTGCGGGGCGTCCGCGAGGTCTGGACGAACCGGTAGCCGGCGTCGTGGAAGGAGATGCTCCGCTTCAGCGGCTGCCAGACGCCGCCGTTGCTGTGTGCGAGCCTGATCTTCGAGAACTTGTAGTGAAAGCTGTTGCAGGCGCCCACGTTGCCGTTCCAGCTTTCGGCCATCGCCTGCGGATACCAGGCCATGTGGCTGCCGGGCAGGTGGATCGCCGGGCTCACGGCCTTGCCGTCGAGCCAGACGCGCCACCAAGACGACCGCCTGGCCATCTCGAGCACCTTGAAGTCATGTTTCTCGCCCGGCTTGACCGTCGCGTTGAGCTCGACGTACCGGGGATCCGAGCCGGGAACAGTGACTTCGTAGTAGATCCGGCTCGTCTGGTCGGAAGGGAAAGCGCTGTACCCGATCTGAATCCATTCAGCGGTGCCACGCGGGCCCGCGTTGGTACCGCCGACGCCGATCCAAGCTCCGACGTGACCGGCCGCGACCGAGGGAGTCGCGAGCGAAACGAGCTTGGCCGCCACACCGTGGGCTTTGCTCTCAGCCTGAAGACCGGCGTAGGAGAACTCGCTGACGCCGCAGCTTTTCGATTTCGAGCTTCCACCCTGGGCCACCGACGAAGCGAGCAGGGTGAGGCTGAGAACTGCGACGAGCGTGAGCGTGCGTCGAGCCAAGGAGACCTCCGGACCGCGAAGAGGGCGTGTTTGCCGTCTAGTCCGAAATCGGCTGGAGGCCGGGAACCGGCATCCCTCGACTCAGGGAGGCCTGTCCCTCGACTCAGGGAGGCGTCAGGAATTGGAAGCCGGCCGGAACGCACGCTTCCCGTTAGCAGGGATCACCTTTTCGCGGTGGCGACGATGCCCGGCGCGGCGTCGACCGCCATCTTGTCCGCGGAGGGCCAAATCCCAACGAGACAAGGAGACACAATGCTGACGGAAAGACATGCCGAGGCCGCTGGTGCCGCAGTGCACCGTGCCCGGCTGGTCGTGACAGTGGCAGCGCTCGCGACCCTCGGGGCGCTCGTCTTCCTCTTGTCGCATTCCGCGTCGGGCAACGCCGCGGCACGAGGACCGGTCGTCTCGACCGCGTCGACCGGCCTCGGACGAATCCTCGTCGACTCGCGAGGACACACGCTCTACCTGTTCGCAAAGGACAAGAACGGCAAGAGCGCGTGCACCGGGAAGTGCGCCACCTTCTGGCCGCCGTTGATCGCGGCCGGGAAGCCGCGCGCTGCGGGAAGCGCCAGAGCGTCGCTACTCGGCACGACGAAGCGATCGGACGGACGGCTGCAGGTGACGTACAACCATCACCCGCTCTACGGTTTCGTCAAGGACACGAGGAAGGGCCAGACGAACGGCGAGCAAGTGAATGCCTTCGGAGCCGTGTGGTACGCGGTCTCGCCGGCCGGAGCCCGGGTCGTGAAGAGGGGCGCCGGCGGGGGTTACTAACCGGACGAACCAGCAGGAGAGGGCCGTCCGAGCGCGGACCGGGTCCCGGGACATGGCTCGGGACCAGGTCCCCTGGAACGGCCCTCTCCGGCAAATCGCGCAACCGCCAGGCGGGCCCGGCGACGTACTCTGAGCGGCGATGGGCATGTTCTTTCACTCCTCGGAGGCGCCGCCGGAGCGTCCCGCCGACCCGGCGGTGCGCCGGGCGAACCTAAGCCGCATCGGCCGGCTCTTCGGGCCGTACAAGGCGCGGCTGGGCGGGGTACTGGTCCTGATCGTCGTCTCGGCGGGGCTCGGCGTTGTCCCGGCGTTCCTCCTCAAGAACGTCCTGCAGGCGATCGGTCAGAACGACACGACGACCCTCTCGTTCAACGCTGCCGGAATCATCGTGATTGCAATTGCGACGGGCGTGCTGGGCGTGATCCAGACTCTGCTTTCGAACCAGGTCGGCCAGCGCGTGATGCACGATTTGCGCGCCTCCGTCTTTCGCCATCTCCAGCGCCTCTCGCTCGCTTTCTTCACGCGCACGCGGACCGGCGAGGTGCAGTCCAGGATCTCGAACGACATCGGCGGGGTGCAGAACGTCGTCACAAACACGGCGACGTCGATCGCGTCGAACGTGACGACCGTCGCCGCGACCATGGTCGGCATGCTGGTACTGAGCTGGCAGCTCGCCCTGTTCGCCTTCGCCTTGATCCCGTTGTTCGCGCTGCTCACGCGCCGTGTCGGGAACGAGCGGCGCCGGATCGCAAAGACGACGCAGGAGACGCTCGCCGACATCTCAAGCCTCGTCCAGGAGTCGCTCTCCGTGTCCGGGATCCTGCTCGGAAAGACGATGGGGCGCGGGGACGAGCTCGCCGACCGTTTCGAAGCCGACTCGCTCCGCCTCGCCGACCTCGAGGTGCGCCAGCGCATGGCAGGACGTTGGGTGATGGCGGCAATCCAGACCAGCTTCGCGATCATGCCGGCGGCGGTCTACTGGTTCGGCGGCCTGGCGCTCGCGAACGGATCGACCGCGGTGTCAATCCCGATGCTCGTGGCGTTCACGACGCTCCAGACGCGGTTGTTCTTCCCCATCGGCTCGCTGCTCGGAGTGAGCCTGGACGTGCAGACCTCACTTGCGCTCTTCGACCGGATCTTCGAATACCTCGACCAGCCGGTCGACATCCAGGAGAAGCCCGACGCGGTCGCCGTCGGGGAGGCCGGTGACGTCGCCTTCGATCGGGTCTGGTTCCGCTATGGCGAGGACTGGACGGTCCAGGACGTCTCGTTCACCGTGGCCGCGGGCACGACGACGGCGCTCGTCGGAGAGACAGGCTCCGGCAAGACGACGCTCGGCTACCTGGCAGCCAGGCTCTACGACGTCAGCCGCGGAAGCATCAGCATCGGCGGCGTCGACATCCGCGATCTGAGCTTCCAGGCGCTGACCAACCTGGTCGGGGTCGTCTCGCAGGAGACGTACCTCTTCCACGAATCGGTGCGCGAAAACCTGCGCTTCGCCAAGCCGGACGCCACCGACGAGGAGATCGAGAAGGCCGCCGAGGCGGCGCGCATCCACCACGTGATCGCGGCGCTGCCGGACGGATACGACACCGTGGTCGGCGAGCGCGGCTACCGGTTCTCCGGCGGAGAGAAACAGCGGATCGCGATCGCGCGAACGATCCTGCGCAATCCCCCCATCCTCGTCCTCGACGAGGCGACGAGCTCGCTCGACACCGAGACCGAGCGGCTCGTGCAAGAGGCGCTGGATCAGCTCTCGGAAGGGCGAACGACAATCGCGATCGCTCATCGTCTTTCGACGGTGCGCGACGCCGACCAGATCATCGTGCTCGACCATGGTCGAGTGGTCGAGTCCGGCCGGCACGAGGACCTGATCCTCGCCGGCGGCCGCTACACGGCACTCGCGACGCGCGACGCCGATCTTGGGGCTGCGCCCGCTCCGAGCGGCGTTCGCGAGCT
>JALYLK010000402.1 GCA_030774275.1 Actinomycetota bacterium | reverse complement strand
ACATACGCATCTTCAAGTCGAGGTCGGTCTTCTCGAGCTCGTGCAACGAGAGGATGAACCTGCGCACAGTCTCGAGCGCGTCCTCGCCTTCCGGCCGTTCGGCGAGCGCCTGCGCGAGCGCGTCTTTCATGAGCGGAAAGTCGCTGAAGAGGATGTCTTCCTTGCTCGGGAAGTAGGCGAAGATCGTCCGCGTCGAGACGTCGGCCGCCTCCGCGATCTCCGGCAGGGTCGTGGCGTGGTAGCCGCGCTCGGCGAAGAGCTCGCGCGCGGCGCCGGCGATCGTCTCGCGCGTCCGCTGCTTCTTACGCTCGCGTAGACCGAGTTCCGCGTTCACGGCGCTCAGTATAAGCATAAATCCTGCACGTCGTGAATATTTGCGCTCTGTGCATCCTTCGTCTAGTCTCTGCACGTCGTGCAAATTTGCAAAACGTGAAGTTTCTCCCCCGGATTGGAGCTTTCGATGCTGAAGCTGACTCGCTGGACAATCGCACACCGCCGGATCGTCGTCGTCGCCTGGATTGTCCTCGCCGTGGGCGTGCTCGCCGCCTCACAGGCGGTGGGCAAGCGTAACGCCAACAACTTCTCGCTTCCTAACACCGACTCGCAGCGGGCAGTCAACCTGCTCCAAAGCCGCTTTCCGGCGCAGGCCGGCGACTCCGACCAGATCGTCTTCCGGACGCGCACCGGCAAGCTGGCCGACGCGTCAGCGCGGGCAGTGATCACGCCGATGCTCGTGCGCGTTGGCCGGCTCCCCCACGTCGCGGCCGTCGTCAGCCCCTATGACTCCGGCGCGAAAGCCATCTCGAAGGCGGGCACGATCGGCTTTGCGACGGTCGAGTTCGACCAGCGGGCGAACCAGCTGCCGAAGGCGGCGATCGACCGGGTGATCAATACGGCCGAGGCCGTGCGCTCGCCCGCCCTACAGGTCGAGCTCGGCGGCCAAGCGATCAAGCAGGCCGAGCAAACGAGCCTCGGCTTCGCAACGGGAGTTGGCCTCGCGGCCGCCGTGGTCGTGCTGCTGCTCAGCTTCGGCTCCCTGCTCGCGATGGGCCTTCCGATCGTCACCGCGCTGTTCGGCCTCGGCGCCGGTCTAGGCGTGATCGGCCTCGGCAGCCATCTCGTCGACATGGTCGACTTCTCCTCCGAGCTGGCGCTGATGATCGGCCTCGGGGTCGGCATCGACTACGCCCTCTTCATCGTCACGCGCTTTCGCGACGCCTACCGCGAGAACGGGGGCAACGTCGAGGCTGCGCTCGAGCTGGCGATGAACACGGCCGGCCGGGCGATCCTCTTCGCCGGCGCCACCGTCGTGATTGCTCTGCTCGGCATGTTCGCTCTCGGCGTGAGCTTCCTGTACGGCGTCGCGATCGCCGCTTCGCTCGGCGTCCTGCTCGTGCTTGCCGCATCGGTGACCCTCCTCCCAGCGTTGCTGATGTTCACGGGCAAGCGCGTCGGTCGCACGCGCAACCGCCGCTCGCGCCCGCGTGAAGCGCGCGTAGGCTTCTGGACGCGCTGGGTCGGACTGATTCAGCGCCGACCGGTGTGGGCCGCGGCCGGATCGACAGCGCTCCTGCTCGCTCTGGCCTCCCCCGCGCTCGGCCTGCGGCTGGGCGCGAGCGACTCGGGCAACGACCCCACCAAGCAGACGACCCGGCATGCATACGACCTGCTCGCCGCGGGCTTCGGCCCCGGCTTCAACGGGCCCCTGCAGCTCGCGGTTCGTCTGCCGGCTACAGGGGACACCGGCGGCCTGACTCGGTTCACGAGCACACTTCGGCACACGCCGGGGATCGCCTCGGTCGCAGCGCCACGGCTCAACCCTGCGCGCGATACGGCGGCGATCGCCGTCTACCCGACCGGGTCACCTCAAAGCGCTCAGACGACAAGTCTCGTCAAGCGACTGCGCAGCGACGTCCTGCCACCGCTCGCGAAGGCGACCGGCGCGACGGTCTTCATCGGCGGCGCGACCGCGACTCAGGTCGACTTCGCCCACGTCCTCTCCGGCAAGCTGCCGCTCTTCATCGGCATGGTCGTCCTGCTGTCGGCGCTACTGCTGCTCGTCGTCTTCCGCTCGTTGCTGATCCCGCTGCAGGCCGCGCTCATGAACCTGCTCTCGATCGCCGCGGCCCTGGGCGTCGTGCAGGCGATCTTCGAACGTGGCTGGCTGGCCGGCTTGATCGGCGTCCAGCCCGGCCCGATCGACGCATTCATCCCGGTCATGGTCTTCGCGATCGTCTTCGGACTCTCGATGGACTACGAGGTCTTCCTCGTCTCCCGCATCCACGAGGAGTGGCAACACCGCGGCGACGCGAGCGCAGCCGTGCGCGAGGGGCTCGCCAATACCGGCCGCGTGATCACCGCCGCAGCCGCGGTGATGGTCGCCGTCTTCGCCTCCTTCGCAGCAGGCGACGACCGCGTGCTGAAGCTCTTCGGAGTTGCGATGGCCACCGCCGTCTTCCTCGACGCCGTCGTGATCCGCAGCATCCTCATGCCCGCCGTGCTCGAGCTGTTCGGGCGCTACACGTGGGCTTTCCCGAGCTGGGCCGGCCGGCGGCTGCCACGGCTCGCAATCGAGCCGGCGCCGGAGCCGGCCGCCGTGCTGGAAGAGGCCGCCTGATGACTCGGGTGGTCTAAGGCAACTCGACGACCATGCCTTCGCGCCCGAGCGCGGGCGAATCCTCATTTCGGTCGACGAGCGACCGCGCGCGGGCTTCGAGGCGCTCCAACGAGACATCGGTGTGAAGCGGCTCGTGGTGGAAAAGGACGAGGCGGCGGGCGCCGACGGCCCGCGCAAAGGCGACTGCGTCTGCGACGCT
>JALYLK010000401.1 GCA_030774275.1 Actinomycetota bacterium | reverse complement strand
CCTGAGCACGGCGGGGGGGGACATTCCCGAACTCACTGTCTCAGGCGACGACGCTCGTCTCAGTCCCGCGAAACGAGTCGCCTCAGCGTCGACCAGCCGAGGATCCGCGCGCGCAAGGCGGCAGTCCAGGCCACGACCGCCCATGACCGGATACCCCGTGCGATCTGTTCAGGCGCCGGTGGAAAGAGCGGCACGATCCAAGCCTAGAGCGTCGGGGGACTGTGAGACTCGGCGAGGTGGTCTGTCTGGGGCCATTGCCAGCCTGGTTGTCGCCGTGCCGCGTGTGACTCGTCGGGTGACTGGCCGCCGTGTGCGTGCCTTGGGAATGAACTGTCTGCGTGTGTGCGGCGGCGCCGGTCTGGCGCCCGCTGCTGGCTTGATCAGGAGCTTGTCCGCCGTCTCGGCGTGACTCATTACCGTCCTGCCGCCGCGGTTTCCCTGTGCCCAGACCGGCACCACCGGACCCTACGAGCGAGATCGGAGGATCGGTCGGAATGCTTGCAGATCAGCTGGACTACATCGTCGGCGTCGACACCCACCTGGACGAGCACGTCTTGGCCGTCGTCGCGGCGCCGACAGGAGCGGTCGTAGCGAGGCAGGCGGTGCGCGCGGGCGCAGGCGGCTTTGCAGCGGCGCTGCGCTTCGCGGGCGAGGCAGCCCACGGTGCTTGCGCCGTTGGCGGTCGAAGGCACGGGCAGCTAACGGCGCCGGACTTGCGCGTTTCCTCGCCGGCCGCGGTGAGACGGTGCTCGAGGTCAGCCGCACGCCGCGCGCCGAGCGGCGGCTCCGCGGCAAGGACGACTCACTCGACGCGGCGCGAACGGCAAGGGCAGCGCTTGCCAGCGAGACGCTCGCGCTGCCACGCAAGGGGGAACGACGCGAGGCGCTGCGGCTCTTTTCCTGGTCGCACGCCGAAGCGCAGTCGACGTGCGCCGTGAAGCGCTCGGACAGCTCCGTAGCGTGATCGTCACCGCCCCGGACCGGCTGCGCGAGCAGCTCCGCGTGCTGCCGACCGGAGCGCTGCTCGAGCGCTGTAACCGCCTCCGCCGCTCGAGCTCAGCTCGGCCCGACGAGCTCGCGACACGGCTCGTCTTGCGCAGCCTCGCTCGCCGAATCGAAGCGGCCACCAGAGAAGCCGCCGAACTCGAACAGGAGCTGCTCGCTCATGTCCGCGCACTCGCGCCCGCGCTGCTCGACGAACCCGGAGTCGGCCCGATCGTCGCCGCCCAGCTGCTCGTCGCCTGGTCGCACCGTGGCCGGCTGCGCTCCGAGGCAGCCTTCGCCCGACTGGCGGGCGTCGCGCCGGTCCCCGCCTCCAGCGGCCAACGACGCGGCATCGTCTGAGCCGCGGCGGCGAGCGCCAACTCAACCGCGCCTTGCACACGGTCGTCCTCCACGGCCGCCAGCACGACCCGCAGACCAGGGACTACATCGCACGACGGACCGCCGAAGGCAAGAGCCGCCGCGACGCCACGCGGCTGCTCAAGCGCTACCTCGCCCGCCACCTTTACCGGCTACTCGAAAACCAGGAGCCGCTGATGGCTTGACAGGTCATAGGAGCTTCTGTGAGCCTTTGCAGACCGACAGCCTCGAAGGAGGCCCGGATGACCTACTCAGCCGTCCACGACCTGTCGAGGCACGTCACCTAGACACGAGCCGTTTCCAGCTCGACGACCGGGGCCTCGTAGAGATCGGCCGACTCAACGGTCAGGCCGACCCCGCTGGCCAGCTGGCGGCGGCGTTCCACGAGCTCTTGCTCGGCGGCCTCCGCCTTTTCCTTCGTCTCCCAAAGCAGGACAGCCTTGGCGCGTCGGTTCTGTTCGTCGTAGAGGGCTATGTAGCCAGCGAAGCCGTCGTACTGGCGCAGCATCGGGATCACGGTCTCGCGGATTGTCTGAATCGCGCGCTCACGCTTCTCTGGGTCGGCGCCTGAAAACGAGATGAGCCGTGCATACATCGGGTTCTCCTTCCGGTCGCGGTGACTTGGCGATGCTACGAGCCACCGCCCGCTTGTTCAAGGCAGTTACGCGCGCGCGCGACACGCGATGCGCCGCAGCGGATCCTCGTGTCGGCCCATGTTGGAAGGGCGACACGGACAGCGCTAGAGCAAGTACGGGCGACTGGGCGGTCGTGACCTTCATTGACAGCGACCGCCTCCTCGTGACCTTCATTGACAGCGACCGCCTCCGCGTGAGATCGTTGTGAGGTCGGAGCCCGAGGACTGAAAGGTCAACGGGCTTCGGCATTTTCTGGCTCCAGTCATTGCCCCGGCGGCGAGTGCTTTGGGCGACTTGGAGCCGGCCGCCTGGCCGCAGTTACGGTTCTAGAGCAAATCCGGCGGCAGCTCTAAAGCAATGCTCGAGGAGGGAACGGCGGGCGGCGGCCGACGCGGCTCGCGAACGCCCGAGTCCGGCGGCAGTTCCTCGAACCAGTCGCCGCAACCGGACTCATGGCGGAAGAAGCGAAGAAACGAGAGCAGGCGATGGCACACGCCACGGCGTCCGCAGCGCGGCGCGTCCGGGCTACCTCTGCTCGACAGCCGCAATGGCCTCGGCTTCCGTTCGGTAATCCTGCATTGAGACGACGCGCTCGTTCCGGAATTGCATGACGGTCGCGGTCTCAGACGGCCAGTCGGGGCCGCCGATCTCGCTCGGGTGCGAGACGACGATCACGGCCTGTTCTCCGCCGTCTCTGAACTCCAACTCACCCCTCGCGAATCCCTGGTCGTAACGCTCACGCAGCGTCCGGATTACATCGTCGCGTCCGTGGCAGTCCCACTGACCCGGCTCGAACCAGCGCCACTCCACGTTCGGGTCGAGGATCTCCTCGATCGTCTCGAAGTCGCCCTTACGCCAAGCCTCCAAGCCCTCCCGCGCGATCTC
This sequence comes from Actinomycetota bacterium, assembly GCA_030774275.1. Classification (GTDB taxonomy): domain Bacteria; phylum Actinomycetota; class Thermoleophilia; order Gaiellales; family Gaiellaceae; genus 13-2-20CM-68-14. The sequence continues at coordinate 12 of JALYLK010000401.1, read as the reverse complement.
GGTCGGCTTGCC
>JALYLK010000400.1 GCA_030774275.1 Actinomycetota bacterium | reverse complement strand
GCCGGGACCCATTCCGACCAGGCCGGCCGACGCTGTCTAAGCGGGCTCGAGACCTGACTGCCAACCGCGGAATCCGTTCGATCCCTAGCTACGGACGAGACCCCGGCGGGGATCAAGACGACCCTGTGGACCAGCCGATTCTTGCGATCATCCGGGCATGCCACCGCTAGGCGCGAAGGAACGAGCAAAGCTTCCCGATAGCGCGTTCGCATACATCGATTCGCGCGGTAAACGTCGGCTGCCGATCAACGACGCGGCGCACGTTCGGAATGCTCTCGCGCGGTTCAGCCAGGTGGCCTTTGAGGACGAAGCCGCGCGGGACAAGGCGCGCAGCCGACTGCTGAGGGCAGCCAAGAAACACGAGATCGTGCCGATCGGCTTCGTCAGCGCGCAGCTGCTACCGCAACGGAAGCTGCCGAAGGGCCAGGTCACGTTCCTACTGACCGATATCGAGGGTTCGACCGAGCTGCTCGGGCGCCTCGGCGATCGATACGCTCCGCTGCTCGCCGAGGTCCGCCGTCTGATGCGCGCGTCAGTGCGGCACGCCGGTGGTCGCGAGGTGGACGCGCGCGCGGACGACCTCTTCGCCGTCTTCGAACAAGCCCCGGCGGCGCTCGAGGCTGCGGTGGCGATCCAGCGGGGGATGCGCGCGAACGCCTGGCCCGACGGGGTCGACGTGCGGGTTCGGATCGGTATTCACCGCGGGCGTCCAACCCTGACCGATACCGGCTACGTCGGTCTCTCGGTGCACGCGGCCGCGCGTATCTGCTTCGCGGCACATGGGGGTCAGATCGTCGTGTCTTCCGCCGTACGCTCGGCGGTGCTCACGTCCCTCGCGGACGGGGTCAGCCTGAGGAGCCTCGGTACCTGGCGCTTTCAGGGCCTGCCGGAACCGGAGGATCTCTACCAGGTGGAGGCGGCCGACCTGCTCGCCGAGTTTCCGCCGCTCCGCTCGGCAGCCCCTGTTGGGTAGCGGTGCCTGACAACGGTCGGGACGGTCACTCGGTCAGACTCGAATCGGGTTCGAGCCGCGTCACGCCGGCTTCGGCGAACTCGGTGATCTCCGCATCGGAGTAGCCGGCCTCGGCGAGGACCTCGGCCGAGTGCTCGCCGAGCCGGGGCGGCGGCAATCCGTAGCCGACGCGGTCGCCGTCGGCTGAGAGCGGCAGGCCGACCGTCTGGAATCCGGCGAGCTCCTGAAGGATCCCCAGCGCCTGCGTTTGTTCGCTCTCGGCGACCTGGGCCACATCCTGCACGGGAGCGGCCGGCACGCCGGCCTCGCGCAGCCGCTCGAGCCAGACGGCCGAGCGCTCGAGCTCGAAACGCTGCTCGAGCAATGGAATCAGCTCGTCTCGATTCGCGACACGGAGCGGGTTCGTCGCAAAGCGCGCGTCATCGGCGAGGCTGGGGAGTCCGGCGACCTCGCAGAGCGCGCGAAAGAGCCGGTCGTTTCCCGCCACGATCATCAGCTCCCCGTCCCGAGTGCGGAACACCTGATACGGGGTGATCAGCGGAAACGCCGTTCCCTCGCGGCCAGCGATCTCGCCTGTCCCCAAGTAGTTCGTGAGCTGATAGGGGAGCAGCGCGAGCGCCGTCTCGTAGAGCGACAGGTCGAGGACGCGGCCGCCTCCTTCGAGAAGAGCGGCCAGCACTGCAAGCGCCGTCCAGGCCGCTGTCCCGAGGTCGACCACCGACGCCCCTACTCGGACGGGGTCCCTGCCCGGCTCGCCGGTGATGCTCATGATCCCGCCTGCCGCCTGGATCAGCGGGTCGTAGCCGGGCTGCTCGGCTAGCGGGCCGCGGCGGCCGAAGGCGCCGATCGAGCAATAGATCAGCCGGTCATTCCGTGCGCGCAGATCGGCCGGACCGAGGCCGAGCCGCTCCGCTGCACCGGGACGAAGGCTCTGGACGAACACGGCCGAGCGCTCCCCCAGACGCAGCAGCGCCTCGCGCCCCGCCTCTGTTGACACGTCGAGAGCGAGTGAGCGCTTCCCGCCGTTGGCCGCGAAGAACATCACGCTGCTGCCGGCTGCGAACGCCGGCCCCCAGGCGCGCGCCTCGTCGCCGTGGCCCGGATGCTCGACCTTGACTACGTCGGCGCCGAGGGCCGCAAGGATCTGGGTGCAGTACGGGCCGGCCAGCGAGCTCGTCACATCGAGCACCCGGACGCCCTCGAGGGGGTGAAAGCCCGTCAGGCCGTGCACGCTACCGATCAGACTTGCCGATGCATGTTCGCGGTTTCAGGCCAGG
>JALYLK010000399.1 GCA_030774275.1 Actinomycetota bacterium | reverse complement strand
CCCGCAGACCTTCACGGCAAACGAGGAGGAGCTTCACGGGACTGCGACCGCGTCGGTCGCCGCCGCGCCCGTCAACGGCAAGGGGATCGTCGGCATCTACCCGCAGGCGAAGCTGCAGCTCTGGGATGCGAGCCCGAACGGACAGCTAACGGTCGGCGACGAGGTCGCCGGCCTCTTCGCTGCGGCCCGCCACGGCCCGGGCGTGATCAACCTCAGCCTCGGCAGCTTCGAGCCGATCCCGCTTGAGCAGCAGGCAATCATGGCCGCAATCGGCGCCGGCTCGCTCGTCGTGGCCGCGGCCGGGAATGAGCGCGAGTCCGGCAGCCCGCTCGCTTACCCGGCTAGCTTCGCCCACGTGCTGACGGTCGGGGCAAGCAACGAGAGCGACCGGGTGACGGACTTCTCGAGCGCCTCGCCGGAGCTCGACCTGGTTGCCCCGGGCGAGAACATCATGGCCGCCATTCCGACGATCTTCGACCCGTCGGGCTACAGGGCGCTGGACGGGACGAGCTTCTCGGCGCCGCTTGTCTCCGGTGCCGCTGCGGCGGTTTGGACGGCCCGGCCGAAGCTGACGAACACGCAGCTTTTCGAGATCATGCGCCACTCGGCGCGCGGCGTCGGCCGGCGGGGCTGGAACGCCGACAGCGGCTTCGGCCTCCTCGACCTCCCCGCCGCGGCGGCGCGCAAGGCGCCCCCGCCCGACCCCCAGGAACCGAACGACGACGTCTACCTCGTCAAGCCGAACGGGCTGACTCGGGCCGAGCACCCTCCGCTGACGAGCTTTGCTAAGCACAGCGTCCGGATCACGTACCACGTCGAGAGGTGGAAGGACCCCGAGGACGTCTTCCGGGCCTACCTGCCCGCCAAGGGACGCCTGGTCGTGACGGTGCGACCCGGCCGCGAACGTCAGCCTCGAGGTCTGGGGCAGGCACGAGAACCGTCTTCGAGACGTGCGCTGCCCCGAAGCGCGACCTGATCGCCTCCTCAGCGCACGCGGGCGCGAGGTTCGAGCGCGTGATCGTCCGCGGTCGCGGGGTCGGCCAGTACGTCTACGTCGACGTCTTCCTGGCCAAGGCCGTCGCCGCCGCCTCGTACTCGCTCAGCGTCGAGCCCGCTTGAGCCTAGTCCGACCACGAAGGCGCGGGTGCCGAAAGGAAATCGATGCGAAGCAAGTTCCATCGATCCGACCGCCCGCGCGCAGTCTCCGGGCTGGACGCGATCTTCGTCAGACCGTCACAGCGCGGTCAAGTTGGGAGCCTCGCGCCAGTCTGCAGATAGCCTGCCCGCCGGCATCTTCGCGCTTGTGAAACGGGACTGCGCCACGTAACCGGCCGCGTGATGACTGCCTTTCCTGAGCATCTCGTAAGGAGCCTCCGTGGCGGTCGGCGCCTCCGCTCGGACCGCGGCGACGCCGACGGTCGCTCTGGTCGCCCTCGCCGCATCGGCACCGACCAAAAAGAGAACGGAAAGGTCACCGTGCAGCTGCTGCGCGGGCACCCTACGTCTACGTCTTCCCCGTCAAGAAGGTGTTCCCGGCCGACTACACGCTCCACCGGGCGCTCGGCTGTAGCTGGACTCGGCCTCCGCGGCCCCTTAGCAACGGCCCTCCCTACCAGCGGAGGAAGGCCGGGATCCCAGGCGCGGCATACCTGCGCTGCTGTGAAGAGCACGGCAAACGAGCGGTCCGAGCGGGCCGCGGAAGCGGTTAGTCGGCCTGGCTGTCCTCGTCACCGTCGCGGAGGTAGCGACTCCGCTCAGCGCGAGCGATCAGCGCGCCGAGCAGGAAACAGCCGAGCGAACCTGCGAGCAGAAAGCCCGGCAGACTGAAGCCATCGGTGGTGGCGAGCTCCACGACCGCCAAGCCGAGGAGCAGGACACCCGCGAGGGACCAGAAGACTGCCTGTGCAGTCAAGACTCGGCTCAAAGCGTAGTCATTGCAGCGTGGACAGGTGTGAGACTCCCGGGTCATCTGTGACGCCGGCCCAAGCTGCGTTAGTCGATGAGCTCGGAGGCAATTCCTGCGTGCATCGCACGCCACACGGCGAGATGGAGCTCAATCTCCCGCCGCTCCCGCTCTGCGCAGGGCGCGTCCGGACGCCAGGCGTCGATTTTGTCTTCGCTCACGCGGTTCGTCACGAAGCCCGAGCGCTCGAAATGCTGACGAAGCTCGGGAATGAGCGCGGAGTCGCTGAGTCGGAGTTGCATTGGCCGCAGGTGTTCACCGCTTCATCTCGGCTCTGATTCCCGATTTCCCGAGACTCTAAGGAGTGAACATGAACCACTATCTTTTGCACCACAGTTGCCGTTTGCTTGCCTCTTGTCGCCCCCGATTTCAACCGTGGGTGTGGAAGGTCGCACTCTGTTGATTTCAACCGTGGGCGTGGAAGGTCGCACTCTGTTGGAAGTGCGACACGCTCCCAACCCCGAGGCGGGGCAGGCGCGAGCTGAAATTTCAGGGTGCGCCGAACCGGTCAGCGGACGAATAGGCCCCGCGTCGGCAGCCACCCGCTAGCGGCCGCCGACCCGCTCGGGTGCGGCAACCCGAGGGCTGAGTTCAAGCTGGAGGCTCCTTGACCTCGATCCTCCCGTTGGGCACGGTCAGGCGGGTGCGAACGGTCATCCTGCTTCGGCACGGGAAGTCGAGCTGGTCGGATCCGACCCTTGCCGACCTCGACAGCCCGCTCGCGCCAGGGGCGAGTGCCCGTCGCGGCAGGATCTGCACCTGCGACGCAAGCCGGTTTCTAGGGCGTGTCCTTCAAGCGCTGCGCTTCCGGCAGCGACGCGAGCCTCTTGAGCGTGGTGTTTTCGATCTGCCGGATCCGCTCGCGGGTGACGCCCAAGG
>JALYLK010000398.1 GCA_030774275.1 Actinomycetota bacterium | reverse complement strand
GTACGTGACCCTTCCGGCGAGGGGAGCCACGGTCGTCGCACGCGTCCGGCGAAGCGGTGGCCAAATCCTGAACTTTGCCACCTTGCCGGGAAACTTCACGATCCCCGCTGTCGCCTACGACGGAAGCGCCGGCGGCTTGTCCGCCGACGGCCGCGAGCTAGTGCTGATCCAGCCCCGCGCTCGGTTCCCGCGCGCCCGGACGGCCCTGGCGGTTCTCGACGCGCGGAAGCTGCGGATGAAAACGATTCTGCGCTTCCGGGGCGACTTCAGCTTCGACGCGATCTCTCCGAAAGGCAATCTGCTTTACCTGATCCAGTACATCTCGCCGAAGGACCCGACTCGCTACCTCGTCCGCGCCTATGACCTGCCGCAGCACCGAATGCTCCGCGCGCCCGTCGTCGATCCGCATGAGCAGAGCGACAAGATGCGCGGGAATCCGCTCTCGCGTGCGCTCAGCCCTGACGGCCGGTGGGCGTACACGCTCTACGACGGCGGCGGCCAGATGCCCTTCATCCACGCGCTCGACACGAGTCGGCGTACAGCCCGCTGTATCGACCTCGACGCCCTTGCCGGCAACCGCTACCTCTGGCGACTGCGGCTGCATGCGACCGAGGACGGAAGCGCGCTTTTGATCCGGGACGGCGCCGAGACGGAGCTCGTTGTCGAGACCAAGACGTTCGATGTTCGTAGGCCCGCCGTAACCGCGGGGGGCCGGGCCGGAGGTATCAACTGGGGGGTCGCTGGTGTGACGAGTGCAGCGGGCGTCCTCGTTGCGGGAGCGCTTCTTCTGTTGGCGAGACGTCGCCACCAGCTCGCCGTCGAACGGTGATCACCGGGCTGGGCGCGCTCGAAGTGGGTCTTGCATCCGGCGCGGGCCGCGAGCGCGAAGCTCCGCTCACGACCGTGTAGCGTCGCTGCATGCTCGGAAAGCTGAGAGTCGAGCCGGGCTCGGCGGCCGAGTTGAGCAAGCGGAAGACGAACGGTCGCGCCCAGTTGGCGGGCAAGGCGAAGGCGGAGCAAGAGCTCCCCAAACTGATCGAGGAGCTCTCGCTGATCCATAACCGGCTCTATGCGGAGGCCAGCCGCAGCCTGTTGCTGATCCTCCAGGGCCTAGACGCCTCCGGCAAGGACGGCACGATCAGAAGCGTCCTCACGGGCGTGAACCCGCAGGGATGCCGGATCGTCTCGTTCAAGGAGCCGACGTCGACCGAACTGGCGCACGACTACCTCTGGCGCGTGCACCTCGTCTGCCCCGAGCGTGGGGAGATCGCGATCTTCAACCGCTCGCACTACGAGGACGTCGTCGACGCGCGCGTCCGCGGTCTTGCTCCCGAGGAGGTCTGGAGCCGGCGGCCCCGCCACATCCGCGAGTTCGAGCGGCTGCTCGTCGAGGAGGGAACGACCGTCGTCAAGGTCTTCCTGCACGTCTCGCGCGAGCGGCAGGGAAAGCGCCTGCGCGAGCGGCTCGCGAACCCGGAAAAGGCGTGGAAGTTTCGGCGCTCTGATCTCGACGACCGCGCTCGGTGGGACGAGTTCATGCGCGCCTACGAAGACGTGATCGGCGAGACGTCCACGGAGTGGGCGCCGTGGTACGTGGTGCCGGCGGATCACAACTGGGTTCGCAACGTCCTCGTCGCGCGAATCCTCGTCGAGGCGCTGCGCCGGATCGACCCGCAGCTTCCGGCGGTCGAGCCGGGATTGTCGGAGCTCACGATTGACTGACACCGCTTTGGCCGGGCAGTGCGTTACGGGGAGGATCGGCGGCCGGCTTCGCGGAGAGTCAGGAGCCCGACGAGCCGCCCATCCGATGTCGTCACAGGCAGATTGGTCAGCTTCTGCCGCTGCATTCGGTCGACCATCGCTTGGAGTCGGGCGCTGGGCCTGACCGTGCTCGGTCCGGGCGTCATGACCTCCTCGACGGCCAGGTTCGCTCGTTCGCGAATAGCTCGCCGCCCGAGCCGGCCGAGGACAACGCCGCGCCCGTCGACGACGAAGCAGGTGTCCCAATTGCCCTCCTCGAGCCGTTCGCACACGTCTTGAAGGCGGTCGTCCAGACGGCAGGTTGGAACGTCGGTGCGCATGCGGGCTGCTGCACGCGTCTCGCTTCCGCTCGTGCCTTCGAGCGGTAGTCCGTTGCTACCCCAGTCGGCTTTGCCGGCGGCGTACTCGTAGACCTGCTTGAAGCCGAGACTCTCGAGCCGCGACGCGGCTCGTGGGCTCAGGTCTCACTGGTAGTCGTGGCAGTAGACGATTACAGGGCGCGCGCGGTCGAGCTGTCGGGCGCGCTCGCGGTCGAGCGTTTTGAGCGGGAGGTTGACCGCCCCTGGCAGGTGCTCGTCCTCGAACTCTGCTTCGGGAAGGACCTCGACGAGTTGCGCGTGCTGCTCGTCGAGTAGGCGTTGGACTTCGTGACGGTCGATCGGGTTCGGCATCGGTCCTCCTTGGAATCGCGATTGGCTGACGGAAGAATGTCGATTCCTGCGTTGCCTGAACTTCGGCGCCGGCGAGATCGCAGTAGCCTCGCAGTTTCATCCCCATTGGATGACGGCCGCCGCTGCGGCGGACCCTAGCCTCGGTTCGATGAGCGGTGCGACCGCAGCGTTCTTCGGCGAGCTTGCCGACCGCGGGCATGAGCCACTGCTCGAGAACACGAAGGGGACGCTGAG
>JALYLK010000397.1 GCA_030774275.1 Actinomycetota bacterium | reverse complement strand
CACCGACCAGATCCACGACGAGGGTAAGGCTGAAGGCGATGATCAGCCGCGCGAGAAGTCGCCTGTGGCGTTCCTGCCAGGTGAGGAGCCGCCGAAGCTCTTCGCCGACCACGACGAGGAAGTCTGTCTGGTCAGACGGACGGACGGCGTCCCCGAACGTCAAGCCGACACGCGACACAGCGAAGGCACCCCGCCGAAATCCCGATCGCGAACTACTACGACGAACACCCCGACATTAGGCTCGGCTGGTTAACCGCCGCGTCAACCGACAAAGCCCATTCGGATGAAGGGGAGCTAGTCAGACGATACGAACGCGACCACGGCGTCCTTCCGGTGTTCAACGGCCAGCTGCCTCACGATCCCGCCTCCGCCGATTGGTAGACGTCGCAGCAACCCCCAAAGTTGAATTCAGCAGCCAGTCGCACGCTCATTGAGGCGGTCCGCGAGCTCAGGACGAGTCGACCAGAATCGTGGCGCGGTTGGTAAATCGCCTTTGACCCACGCTCGTCGGCCGTCACCATGGAGGAAGGACGCTCGATCACGGAGAATCACGAGATGGCCCGCGAGTTCGGCGAGATTCCAGGCACCCCGCCGGGTACGACATATGACTCTAGGCCCTCTGGTCAACCTTTTGGTCAAGTAGAGACGACGAAGCGACGCGAAGCGTGGCGATCCGCCGTGGCGCAGATGCGGAGGGTTGACACAGACGGCGAGCGATGGCGATGGACGGCGAAGGTTCTCGCGTAAATCGCACCCAGGAGGTCGCCGGTTCGAGTCCGGCTAGCTCCATACGAAAAAGACCCGCAAAGCGGCCACGCTGATAGACGTTCGGCGATTTCGGCGTTACCCTGTTCCCGCTGGCTAACTGCGGAAGGGGGAGATCTTGAGAGGGATCGCGATTAGTCTCGGCGTGCTCGCGCTCGCTGCGGCAACGACACCCGCCGCGCTCGCCGCGAAGCCACGCTCGAACTCGAGCACCGGCAGTGGGCGCGTCTTCGTCCCAAACCCAGTGGCCGACCTGGGCGTCGGGACGTTTGCATTTCGAGAGAGTCTGACTGACCAGAAGGACGCCGACTTCGCTGCCCTGGCGCCCGCCTATCACGAGGAGACGCTGACCAATCTCGACGGCAGCGGCTTCCTCCACGGCGACTGGGCGACCGTCTACAGCTCGACTGGAAATCCGGCGTACTCGCCGACCAATACGTTCGATTACAACCGCTCGCAGGACGAATTCGAGCAGGTGATGGCGTACTACTGGATCACCGAGGCGCAGAAGTACATCCAGAGCCTCGGGTTCGGTAGCTCGCTGCCGCCGATCGACATGCAGCCTCAGCGGCTGCGGATCAACCAACTCGGGGTCGACAATTCATTCGAGACCGACCATCCGAGACTCGAGATCCGCTACGGCAAGGGTGGCGTCGACGACGCTGAGGACGCGGAGGTGATCCTGCACGAGTACGGGCATGCGATCCACTCCTCGCAGAACTTCAGCTTCGCTTCGGAGCAGGCGGGCGCAATCAGCGAGGGCTTCGGCGACTACTGGGCGCTCACGGTGTCGGATGTCGTCTCGCAGGCCGACCATGTCGCCGTCTCGAGCGACCTACCGTGTATCGCGGACTGGGACTCGACCTCGTACACCTCGGCCGTCCCGCACTGTCTGCGACGCACGGATCTGGACCTGCATTATCCCGCCGATCTGAATGGCGAGGTGCACCACGACGGGCAGATCTGGTCGCGGGCTCTCTGGGATATCCGGCAGGCTCTCGGCAACCGAGTCGCCGACACGATCATTCTCGCGGGTTCGTTCAACTTCCCGGGTACGACGATGCCGGACCTGGCCCAACGCACGGTGACCGCTGCGCAGCAGCTCTACAACCCGGCGACCGCCGGGACGGTCAGAGCAGCCTTCCAGGCGCGCGGGATCCTCCAGTAATACGAGCGATCGGTGAGGGGCGTCTACGGGCGCTCCTCACCTCGCTACGGAAGCGGCGCGAGCGGGCCTTCCGATGATCCGTCGGCGGGTGCGTCATATCGTCATGGGTAGCCCACCACCGTGACCGGGACGTCCGGGTTCGCGATCGTCGACGACCCGCCGGTGTCGTTGACGACGTTGAGGATGCCGCCAGACCCGTGCACCGGGTCGAGGAAGACCGTGAGCAGGTCGTGAAGGCTCCCCGGCGGCAGCGTTGCCGGCACCTCGAAGGCGTGCGCGGCATAGATGTTCACGCCCTGGTTGAAGAAGCTGTAGCTCCCCATTCCGTACCCGTGGAAGCTGGTCACGGCATCACCTACCTTGAAGGCCGCCCAGCCGTCGACGCCCGGTGCCTCCATCCACGCTGCCTGGCTCGGCACGTCGTAGGGCATCTCGTTTTGGAAGAAGACGTCCGTGCCGCCGTTCCCGTTCCAGATCGTCTCGTACTTCTGGTAATGCTCGACGAAGAGGCCGTACGCGGTCACATTGTCGCCGTTGACGACCACGCCTGTGTCGGCAGTGTTGCTCGTCCAGCCGACGCCGTTGCCGTGGTCTGCCCGCCAGGCCCAGATGTCGTCGAGGATGACGTTGTTGCTGTTGACGACAAGGCTGGTCGTGGCGCTGCCCGGCTCCGCGCCGCCGATGCGGAAGAACACGTCGCTCAGGGTCGACGGATCCGACGACTCGTTGTCGCTCCGTGCGTGACCGCTTCCGACCTGGAGCAGCACCGGCGAGTTGACCGGCCCCGCGTCGAACATGACTCCTGAGATCAGGATCCCCTTCGCGCGCGCGGTCGTCATGGCCGCGTTCCCGTTCGTCGGGATGAGCGTCGGGAAGCCGAGTCCGAGCACGACGGTGTCGGGGCGCGTGACGGCGATGCTCTGGTCGAGGTGGTAGATGCCCGGCGTCAGGATGAGGTTCCGGCCGGTTCGAAGCGCCGAGTTGATTGTCGCGGCGGAGTCCGACGGCTTAGCGACGTAGAACTGGTCGATCGGGATCGAAGTGCCTGGTGCCGCGCCGACGGCCCAGGTCGTGCCCGACGAGCTCGTCTGCGTCGAGGGCACGAAGACGTTCTGGTTTCCGTCAGAGTCGACGTATAGGTACGGCGCCTCGCGCGTGACCGGGCTCGTCGGCAGAGTGGTGTAAGGCCCGCCGCAGGCCGCCTGAGCGGGGAAGCACTCCGCGGGCGCGCCCACGACACCGGAGAACACCTGGTTCCAGACGCCGTTCGTCCAGCCGTCGAGAGCGCTGTTGCGGACAAGCCACTGCTGCTGCGAGCCGTTGACGATCGTGCTGCCGTTGAACCGTGAATCGGCGATGAAGCCGCCGCTCGCGAAGGATGGGCTGGTGCAGTAGTCCATCAGAGTGGCGAAGCCGTTGACGTCAACGCGGCGCATCGGCGACGCCTGCGACACGGCCCAGAACTCGCCCGAGTAGCAGCCGAATTTCGGCGTGTCGACGTTGATCGTGAGGTTCGACAAGGAGCGCCAGAAGTTGTTCAGCGCGGTGCAGAAGTTGCCGTCGCACTGGTTGTGGGCGTAGACCGATCCGTTGATGACGACGTCGCCCGGCGAACGGCCGAGGCCTGCGATCGAGGTGTAGTAGCCGACCTGGAAGTTGAGAGGATCGTTGTTGGATCCATACGTACCGGGTTTGAACAGCAAGGCGTAGCGCTGCGTCCCGAACTGGTTCGAGATCTGCTGGCTCGCGATCCCGTCGACGGTCGCCTGGATCTGGCTCGTCGGCATGCTCGGGTCGAAGACGATCACGTTCGGTCCGAGGTCCGGTGTAGCGGCCGCAGCCCCGCCGCTCAGGGCGAGCGCGACCGCGAAGGCAGCGGCGACCGAGCCGCATAGGGTCTTAACCATGCGAAACTCCTCACCTCGACGTTAGGCACCCGACGACGCGGTGCCCCTGGCCGCGGACCATCCTATGCCTACGCTCGCGCCGACGCGGTCGCACGGGTTCATCCCCATAGGATGACGGCCGCCGCTGCGGCGGACCCTAGCCTCGGTTCGATGAGCGGTGCGACCGCAGCGTTCTTCGGCGAGCTTGCCGACCGCGGGCATGAGCCACTGCTCGAGAACACGAAGGGGACGCTGAG
>JALYLK010000396.1 GCA_030774275.1 Actinomycetota bacterium | reverse complement strand
GCGCCGCTCTCGGTCGTAGCGCTGATCGCCGGCTGGGTGACGACCGAGGTCGGCCGTCAGCCCTGGGTCGTCTACCACGTGATGCGAACCTCCGACGCCGTCACAGGGGCCCGCGGGATTCCCGTCGGCTATGCCACGCTCGCGGCGGTCTACCTCGCACTCGCATGTGGGGTCGCTTGGGTCCTGCTTCGCCTGTACCGGAGGCCGCTCGACCGAGACGCGTCGCAGCAGCCCGCGAGTGAGTCGGCCTGATGCACCTCTACGACCTGCCGCTCGTTTTGGCCCTCATTGGACTCGCGTTCTACACGGTGCTCGCCGGCGCCGACTTCGGCGCCGGCTTCTGGCAGCTGACCGCCGGCAAAGGCAAGCAGGCCGACGAGATCCGCGACCACGCCTATCACGCGATGGCTCCGGTCTGGGAGGCCAACCACGTTTGGCTGATCTTCGTCCTCACCGTCGTCTGGACGGCCTACCCGATCGCCTTCGGATCGATTGCATCCACCCTCTCGATCCCGCTCTTCATCGCGGGCATCGGCATTGTGCTCCGCGGAGGCGCCTACGCCCTCCGCGCGGGAACCGCGACTACCAGGGAGCAACGTAGCCTCGACTCCCTTTTCGCCGTCTCGTCGATCCTGACGCCGTTCGCGCTCGGCACTGTGATCGGCGCGCTGGCCTCCGAGCGGGTCCATGTCGGTAACCCCGGCGGCAGCCTCGTCACGAGCTGGCTCAACCCGACCTCGATCACGATCGGCGTGCTCGCCGTCACAAGCTCCGCGTACCTTGCGGCCGTCTTCCTCAGCGGCGATGCCGCACGTGAAGGCCGTCACGCCCTCGCCGATCGCTTCCGGGCCCGAGCACTCGCGGCCGGCCTGGCAGCGGGCGCCGTCGCGATCGCAGGCCTCATCGTCCTGCATTTCGATGCCGAGCGCATCTTCAGGCGACTCACAGAAGGCGAGGGGCTGCCCGCGCTCGTTGTGTCCCTCATCGCCGGCATCGCCACGCTTCTGCTCGTCTGGCACCGGCGCTACGAGCCCGCGCGTTACACGGCTGCCCTGGCCGTGGCGGCCACGATCGCCGGCTGGGCCGTCGCCCAGAACCCGGTCTTCCTACAGGGACTCACGGTCCGCCAGGCGGCAGCCGGCCACGACGCCTTGGTTGCCGTCGTGGTGGCGACCCTTGTCGGCGCGTTGCTTCTTTTCCCGGCCCTCGCGCTCCTCTTCCGCCTCACATTGGGGGGCGAGCTCCGTTCCGGCGAGCACGACTCGAGGGAGGCACCCGTCCGACCTCACCGGCGACAGCGACTCGGCGCCAGGCTGGACGCACGACTCGCCGTTGCCTTCCTCGTTGCAGGCATCGGGTTTCTCACAATCGCGAACTCCGCTTGGGCTCACGGCATTGGCGTTGCCTGCTTCTTCGGCTTCATCCTCTCGGGCTATCAGGTTGCCCTGCCGGAAGACATCGCCGATGCCGGCAGCTGAGGCGACCCGGAGATCGCGAGCTTCAAGAGGCTCGGGGCCGAGCTCTACCGTTGTCGCACGGTGAACCTCGCGCTAGCGAAATCGCCGTTCCGTCCCAGCTCGTCCAGACGCAGCTCGATCCGGCGGGGCAGCAGAGGCGCGCCGCCACCCAGCGTGACTGGGGCGATCGAGACGATCACTTCGTCCAGCAGCCCCGCGTCGGCGAACTGACCCGCCAGGTCTCCCCCGCCGACGATCCAGATGTTCCGGTCGCCCGCTGCGTCGGTCATTTCCTGGTGCACGGCCGCGACGTCCGCATTGGTGAACTCGATGGACGCGCGGGAGACGACCGGCAGTTGCCGGTGCGTGAAGACCCAACACGGGATCTCGTAAGGCCACTTCCATTCGGCCGGATCCTTGCCCGCGAACTCGTGGTCGAGGATCCATTCGTAGGTCGTCGAGCCCATGGCCAAGGCGCCGACCTGGGCAATGAAGTCGCCGTAGTTCAGCGGGCCGTCCTCCTGGCGGTTGCGGCTGAAGAGCCACTCCAGCGAGTTGTCGGGGTCGGCGATGAAGCCGTCGAGGCTGGTCGCTGTGTAGTACTGAGTGAGTCCTGCGATCCATCTCTTTTACACCCGCGAGCCGGAATTCGTTGTCGCCGCCCAGAGTGATTTCAGGCTGCCGGTCGAACTGGGGCTCGCGATACTTACCGGTGGGCGTCGTCCGTCGCCCTTGAGATCGCCTCCATGACCGACGTGCCGGATACCGCCAGCGGAACAGCCTCATGGCGCCGGTGGCGCATGGCCGCCCGCGCCTGGGGACCGCTGGGTAACGAGCGGCTGACGTCGTCGACCGGGCTGGTCCTCCTCATCCTCCTCGCGGTGGAGACCCTGACGACGTTGGCACTGAGCTCGTTCCTATCCGTCCACATCTTCCTGGGGCTGCTGCTGCTCCCACCGGTGGCGCTCAAGCTCGCCACCACCGGCTGGCGCTTCGCGCGGTACTACACCCGCAACAAGCCGTACCGGCTCGAGGGGCCGCCGCGACTGCTGATGCGAATGCTTGCTCCACTGCTCGTCGCCTCGACGCTGACCCTCTTCGGAAGCGGTGTTGCGATGATCATCGTCGGGCACGGCGGCGGAGTGCTGCTCACCGTTCACACGCTCAGCTTCATCGTCTGGGGCGTGTTGATGATCGTCCACGTGCTTGCATATCTCACACGGGTACTTCGCGTCGGTACCACGGACTGGCGCCGCACCGCGGACCGGATCGTCGCCGGAGCAAGCAGCCGGCGGGCGGCGCTGGGCGGCGCCCTCCTGGCCGGGGTGATCCTTGCGCTCGCGACTTACCCGGTCCAGCAGTCCTGGCTGAGCCACAAGCACCATCACCGCGAAGGCGAAGGGCATGGCACCGCAGCGAAGACGACAGCTGGCGACCTAAGAGGTAACTGATGTTCAGGAGCATCCTGATCGCGTGGGACGGGTCGCGACACGCGAGGCGCGCGTTGAGCGAGGCGATCGACATCGCGCAAACGCAAGGATCGCGGCTGACGCTGCTCACGGTCGCAGCGCCCATCCACGTCTGGGCAGGGCCATATGTGCCCCCGGTGCCCGAGGACGAGCTCGCCCAGGCGGCCGAGCGGATCGCGGAGGAAGGTGAAGAACTCGTCCCTGACGGAATCCCCGTGTCGTCGCGGACTGCGGCAGGATCCCCCGGCCCCGAGCTCCTGAAGCGCGTGGAGGCCGCCGGCCACGATCTGATCGTCATGGGGTCGCGTGGGCGCGGCGCAGTCAGGTCAGCCGTGCTCGGCTCGGTGTCGCACTACGTGCTGAACCACGCCCGCGTGCCGGTGTTGATCGTGCGAGCCGGAGACGAGACCGAGGAGGCTTCCGAAACCTGACGAGGGCGGCTGACACGCTCGCGCCCGTCTTGCGAAACGATTAGGCCGCGATGGACGCCCGGCGCCGACCGGTTTCGATCGCCGCGGCCGCAGCCGGCCGGGCCGGCCGCGCGGGCTCGCGGGCCCTGACGACGGCGCTCGGGGGCAGCGAGCGAACGCGGGTGATCCTCTTGCTCGCGTCGGTTCTCGCGCTCAGCAGCGCCGACGCCGCGACTGTCGGAGCCTCGGCGATCCAGCTCAGGCACGACCTCGGCATCAACAACACCGACGTGGGCCTGCTCGTCACGGTCACGTCGCTCGTCGCCGCGGCGGCAAGCCTTCCCTTCGGCGTCCTAGCCGACCGCGCGAAGAGGACGCGGCTGCTTGGCGGGGCGATCGTGCTCTGGGGCGCAGCGATGATCTGGAGCGCGACAGTGCCCTCGTTCGGCCACCTGCTGCTCGCACGGGCTTTCCTCGGTGGTGTCACGGCCGCGGCGGGGCCGATCGTCGCGTCTCTCGTCGGCGACTGGTTCGCGGCCTCGGAGCGTGGGCGCATCTACGGCTACATCATCTCGGGAGAGCTCATCGGCGCGGCGATCGGCTTTGCGGTGACTGGCGGAATCGCGACGCTCTCCTGGCGAGCCGCATTCGTCATCCTGGCGCTGCCGGCGTTCGTCCTCGCCTGGCTCGTCTTCCAATTGCCGGAACCGGCCCGCGGAGGGCGGAGTGCACTCCTATCCGCGACTGCCAAGCCTGCCGAACCCGCGACAAGCGAAGAGGACGAACACATCGAGCAGCAGACGGACGCCCAGCGCATCGCCCGGGAGCACGGCATCGAACCCCATCCGGAGCTCGTGCTGACGCGGGACCCACGTCGGATGGGGCTGATCACCGCCACGCGCTACGTCCTCTCGATCAAGACGAACGTGGCGCTCATCCTGGCGAGCGCCGGTGGTTACTACTTCCTCTCGGGCGTCCAGACCTTCGGCGTGGAGTTCGTGACGAAGCAGTACGGGATTGCCCAGGTGCTCAGCACGTTTGTGCTCCTGCTCGTCGGCGCGGCGGGCGTCGCCGGAGTGCTCGCAGGCGGAGCCCTCGGCGACTTTCTCCTGCACCGCGGCTATCTCAACGGCCGAATCCTCGTCAGCGCAATCGCCGCGACGGCGGCCGTCATCCTCTTCGTGCCGGCGATCTTCTCTCGCAGCGCGCTGATGGCGCTGCCCTATATCTCGTTCGCGGCGCTTGCCCTCTCTGCTCAGAATCCTCCGATCGACGCCGCGCGGCTCGACATCGTCCACCCGCTCCTTTGGGGTCGTGCCGAAGGCATACGGACGTTCCTGCGCACGCTCGCGCAGGCGTTCGCACCGCTGCTCTTCGGGGCGGTGTCCGACTACATCTTCGGGGGTGGGCGTTCGGGCCTGCAATGGACGTTCGCCCTGATGCTCCTGCCGCTCGCGGCCAGCGCGTACTTCCTCTATAAGGCGCTGGGCACCTATCCGCGCGACGTCGCCTCGGCGTCGGCCTCTGCGAGCTTCTCTCCGGCTGCGGCCGGCGACCGTAACGTCTGAGTTCGCGGTCCGTCAGTCATGGCTAGGTGGCGGCTTCCGCGGACGCTCGCGCAAACGCCGGCGAACCCGTGCGATCACGAAGACGAGAACGGCGATGCCGGCTCCGACGAAGCCAATCGCTCCCAGCGAACCCGACGCGGTGCGGCCCAGGAGATAGGCAAGCCCGCCGATCGTGGTCGCCCAGGCGATGCCGCCGAGGGCGTTCCAGAGCAGGAAGCGCGGCCACGGCATCCGGTTGGCTCCGGCCAGCCACGCCATGACCACGCGCAGGCCGGGCAGCCAGCGCGCGAAGAAGACCGCTGCCGCGCCCCAGCGCCTGAAGAACTCGTCTCCGCGCTCGATCAGGAGTCGCCTACCGGCCGCCAGGCGACCGGGCCGGTTGACCAGCCACCGAAGGCCTTTCCGACCGATCAGGTAGCCGACGTTGTCGCCGATGATCGCCGCGCCGGCGGCGACCACGATCACGAGTGGGAGCGAGAGTCGGCCCTGCGACGCCAGCGCGCCGGCCAGGATCAAGGCCGTCTCGCCGGGAATGAGCGCGCCCGCGGACTCGCCGGCGACGAGCGCGAACAGCACCGGGTAGCCGAGGTTCGCCGGGACGTTGAAGAGCGCCGCGAGCATCAGAAGCGCGTCACCTGAGTCGAACGTAGTAGGTAACCGCTGTGCTCGGACTCCTGCTGGCCGGTAGTCGAGTTGGGCGCTGGCCGTGAAGACGTGAGTGAGCCGAGACGCGATCGTGGGCGAAATGCAGGACGAGCTGGCCATCGCCGTACAAAGACACGAGAAGCTCGCTCAACCTGTTACCGCAGATCGCGACGCGCTTCAGCACTTTGTCGAGGCGGTCGTCGCCTTCTCGGACGAGCCTAGCCAGACAAACCTCGAGCGCTACCTCGCGGCAAGCCGGTCGCTCGAAGAGGCGCGGCTTTCCGGGATCGAG
>JALYLK010000395.1 GCA_030774275.1 Actinomycetota bacterium | reverse complement strand
CCGAGTGCTCCGCCTGCCGGCGCGTGGAAAGGGCCAAGCACTCACCCTCGCGGAACGCGCAGCTCCCGTTGGTCGCGTCCTGCTCATAGATGCCGACCTCGAGGGAGACCTGGCGCCACTCGCCCGCGCGGACGGCGATCTGTCGATCGCTGCGTTCGCCGAGCGCCAGGGCGGCGGCTTCGGGATCGCCAAACACGCAGGACGGACGCTCGTTCGGGCACTCTCGGGCTTCGCGCCGAAGGAGCCGCTGTCGGGCCAGCGCGTGCTCTCGCAGGAGGCGCGCGAGGCGTGCTTTCCGCTGGCCGCAGGTTTCGGTTGCGAGGTGCGGATGACGGTGGACGCCGTTCGAGCCGGCCTGCGGGTCTCAGAGCTGGAGCTGCCGCTCCGCCACCGCGCCACGGCTCGAGACCCCGGCGGCTTCGCACACCGAGGACGGCAGCTGCTCGACGCCTTCCTGGCCTGCGGACCGACCGCCGTCAACCACCGGGGCCTGAGGCTGCCGCTGGTCGGCTGGCTGGTGGGACTCAGCCGCGATCCAGCGGTCGCGGCGGTCGCGGCGATCGGGCTTGCCGACGATCTCTGGAGCGGCGGCGAGCGGGGATTTCGCGCCCACCTCGGCCGCCGGCGCACCACGGGAGTGCTCAAGCTGGTCGGCATTCCGCTGGTCGGCCTGCTGGCCACCCGCAAGCTGTCCGGCGCCTTGCTCGTCGGCCTGGCCGCGAACTTCCTCAACCAACTCGACACCAGGCCGGGGCGCGCTCTCAAGGCGTATCTGCTCGTCGCGCCGCTCGCCGGCGCGCCGCTTCGGGCCGCCGTCATCCTTGCGCCTTACGATCTTCAGGAGATGGCGATGCTCGGAGACTCGGGGGCGAACGCGCTGGGGGCGCTGCTAGGCTTGGGTTCCGTGAGCAAACTCACGGCACGAGGCCGTTGGGCCGCAATCGGCGCCCTTGTCGGCCTCACCCTCCTCGGAGAGACCCGTTCGCTGGGCGCATTGATCGAGCGCACGCCGGTGCTTCGCGAGCTCGACGCGCTCGGGAGGCAGCCGTAGCCTCTCGCCCGCCGAAGTACGTCTTCGTCACCGGCGGCGTCGTCTCGTCCCTGGGGAAGGGCATTACCGCCGCCTCGCTCGGCCGGCTGTTGAAGGCGCGCGGGCTCAAGGTGCAGGTTCAGAAGTTCGACCCGTACATCAACGTCGACCCCGGCACGATGAGCCCGTTCCAGCACGGCGAGGTGTTCGTGACCGAGGACGGCGCCGAGACCGATCTCGACATCGGCCACTACGAACGCTTCATCGACGAGAATCTTTCGCGGAACGCGAATCACACGGCCGGTTCGATCTGGGAGCGGGTGATCCGCAAGGAGCGCCGTGGCGAGTACCTCGGCTCGACCGTGCAGGTGATCCCGCACATCACCAACGAGATCAAGGAGCGGATCCGCAGCGCCTCGGAGGCGAGCGACTGCGACGTCGTCGTCACCGAGATCGGCGGAACCGTCGGCGACATCGAGTCGCTGCCGTTCCTGGAAGCGATGCGGCAATTCCGGCGCGAGGCAGGCGCCGAGAACATCTGCTACCTGCACGTGACGCTCGTACCGTTCGTCGACTCGGCGGGGGAGCTCAAGACCAAGCCGACGCAGCACTCGGTCAACGAGCTGCGCCGCATCGGTATCCACCCCGACATCGTCGTTGCGCGCTCGAAGGGTCCGCTCTCGGCCGACATCCGCGAGAAGATCGCCCTCTTCGCGGACATCGACACCCGCGCAGTGATCTCGAACCAGGACGTCCCGGACCTCTATCTCGTCCCCTCGGCGCTGCAGGAGGAGGGCCTCGACGCCCTCGTTTGCGAGAAGCTCGGGCTTCCCGCGCGCGACGCCGATCTCGGCGAGTGGCTGCAGCTGACCGAGCGGATCCGTGAGCGGGACGGCGAGGTGCAGATTGCGCTCGTCGGCAAGTATGTGAAGCTCCAGGACGCCTACTTGTCGGTGCACGAAGCCCTGAATCACGCCGGCGTCCACCACGGCTGCACGGTCAACGTGCGCTGGGTCGACGCCGAGGGCATGTCGCTCGAGGAGGCCGAGGCCGAGCTCGAGCAGGTCGACGGGGTGCTCGTTCCAGGCGGCTTCGGCTCGCGAGGGTGGGAGGGGAAGATCCTCGCCTGCTGGGTCGCGCGCGAGCGTGGGATCCCGTACCTCGGCATCTGCCTCGGGATGCACGTGGCGGTCTCCGAGTACGCCCGCCACATCGTCGGGCTCGAGGGAGCCAACTCGACGGAGATGGATCCCGAGACGCCGTATCCGGTGATCGACCTGCTCCCGGAGCAGAAGGAGATCGAAGACCTCGGTGGGACGATGCGCCTGGGGGCACAGGCCGTCGAGATCGCCGAAGGAACCCGCACGCGCGAGACCTATCGCGAGGCGGTGATCCACGAGCGCCACAGGCACCGCTACGAGGTCAACAACCACTTCCGGCCGCGGCTCGTCGACGCCGGCCTCGTCGTGTCGGGCACGTTTCAGGAGGGGCGGCTGGTCGAGATCGTCGAGCTCCCTGACCATCCTTGGTTCGTCGCCTGCCAGTTCCATCCCGAGTTCAAGTCGCGCCCGACGCGCCCGGCGCCGCTCTTTCGGGAGTTCGTCGGGGCAGCACTCACTCGCTCGCGGGAGCGAGTCGGTGCGGCCTACTCGGCTCGGCAAGCCGCGACGTAGCCGCGTCTAAACCCGGCGCGATGCCGGGTGAGTCCTTCCAATACGCGTGGATGGGAGGCGTCGCTTGCGATGCCGACATGGAGGACGTCCGGGCTTGGCCCGGGCGTCCGTCCAAACCCGGCATGCGAGCCCGATGCCGGTGAGTCCCTCCGATACGGGTGACTCTAAGATCGGGCCGTGCAGAACGGGCTGCCGGAAGTTGCCACGCTCTTCGTCGAGCTCGCGCGCGTGCCGAGTCCCCCTGGGGAGGAACGTGCGGTTGCGGATCGAGTGCTCGAGTACCTTCGTGGGCTGGCTCTCCGGGTCGAGGAGGACGACGCCGGCGCGAAGATCGGCTCGACGATCGGCAACCTGCTCTGCCGACTCGAGCCGACGGCTGAGGGCGCGCCTCTCTTCTTCTGCGCTCACCTGGACACCGTCCCGCCGCAAGGCCCGATCGAGCCGGTGCTCGATGACGGTGTCCTTCGCAACGCCGGCGGCACGATCCTCGGCGCCGACAACAAGGCGGCCGTCGCCGCGATGCTCGAGGCGGTGCGGCTCGTCGTGGCAGAGAACCGGCCGCACGGCGGGATCGAGCTGCTCTTCACGCCCAAGGAGGAGGTTGGCCTTCGTGGCGCGGCGGCCTTCGACCAGGATCGCCTGCGCGCCAGGATGGGTTACGTCTACGACCATGCCGGGCCCGTCGGCGAGGTGATCCTGGGGGCGCCGTTCCAGTGCAAGCTCGACGCCTCGTTCCACGGCCGGGCGGCGCACTCGGGCATGTACCCCGAGGAAGGTCGTTCCGCGATCGTCGCCGCTGCTCGGGCGATCGCGGATCTCCGGTTGGGACGGCTCGACGAGGAGACGACTGCCAACGTCGGGGAGATTCAGGGCGGGACGGCCCGCAACATCGTTCCCGACCGCTGCTCCTTCGCAGCCGAGGCCCGCTCCCACGACGAGCGCAAGCTCGGCGAGCTCATCCAGGAGATGCTGGAGACGGTCACCTTCGCCGCGCAGCTCGCCGAGTGCGACGTCGAGACCGAGGTCGATCCAAGCGCGCGCGGCTACCGCTTCAAACGCGACGACGAACCGGTGCGGATCGCCGCTGAGGCGCTCGAGCGCGCCGGCCTCCAACCGACCTACGGCTTGAGCGGAGGCGGCGCCGACGCGAACGTCTTCAACGAACGCGGACTGGAGTGCGTCAATCTCGCCAACGGGATGACGGACATCCACACGCCCGACGAACGGATCTCGGTTGCCGATCTGGAGCTGATGGTCGACGTGACGCTCGCGCTCGTGGAGGTCGCCCGCAGTGCCCCTTAGCCTCCGCCGGGGAAAGGTCACCGCGATCGCGGAGCAGCATGAAGGCCTGGTCCGGTGTGAGGTCGAGGGCGAGCCATGTATCGCGTATCCGGAGCTGACCGGTGCGGTCGCGGTGGGAGACGACGTAATTGTCAACGTCCAGGCCCGCGAGCTCGGCCTCGGCTCGGGCGGGTTCGACGTCTTGCACGTCAACCTCACCCGGGGGCTGGAGCTCGCGCCTGCGCCGGGGGCGCACGTGATGAAGCTGCCCTACACGCCGGCGCAGCACGCGGCCCGCCACCTCGAGGAGGATTTCTCGTTGTCCGACACGCTCGGGGGAACGCCGGTCGTCTGTTGCACCCTGCACAGTCAGCTCGCGCCGGTGTGCGCCGCGCTCGCGGGGCTCAGGGTTGCCTACGTCCAGCTCGCGGGCGGTGCGCTCCCGATTGGCCTCTCGGACACGGTCCGAGCACTGCGCACGCGCGAGCTGCTCGGCGCGACCTTGACGGCCGGCTCCTGCTTCGGCGGTGACCTCGAGTCCGTAACCGTCGCCTCGGCCCTTGCCTGGGCGGCCGGCGAAGAGCTCGACGCGGTCGTGTGCTCGATCGGCCCGGGGATCGTCGGCACATCCTCACGGCTCGGCCACGGCGGACTCGCGGCGGCCGAGGCAGCGAACACCGCGACGGCGCTCGGCGGCTCGCCGGTGTTGGCGGTGCGGGCCTCGAGTGGCGACGAGCGGGCGCGTCACCGCGGCGTCTCGCACCACACGCGTGCGGTCTTCGAGCTCTGTCTCGGCGAGGTCTCAGTCGCCTGGCCGGCCGGCCTCGAGGCTCCCGACTGGCTCGACCGCCGGCGCGAGCTCGATGTCAGTGAGTGGCGCGCGGCCTGCGACGGCCTTCCGCTCGACCACATGGGTCGCGGTCCGGACGACGATCCGTGGTTTTTCGCCTCGGCTTTCGCAGCGGGCAAGCTCGTGCGGACACTCATCCGCTGATGGACGAGCGGCGGCTTGGCCCGGTCGTCGGACTCGGCACCTGGGAGACGTTCGACGATGACGCGGTGCTGGCTCGGGAGGTCGTCGAGGCTGCCCTGGACGCGGACTGCGGCGTCGTCGACTCGTCGCCGATGTACGGCGGCGCCGAGCAGGCGCTGAGCGGCATCGTTCGCGATCGGCGACGCGAAGTTGCCGTCGCCACAAAGATCTGGGCGCGCTCGCTTGGCGAGGGACGAGCCCAGTACGAGCGCCAGCGAGCCTGGTTCGACCGTGTGGAGATCGAGCAGATCCACAACCTCGTGCTCTGGCGGGAGCATCTCGCCTGGCTGGAGGAGGAACGCTCTGCCGGCCGGATCGACCTTCTCGGCGTCACTCACTTCAGCCCGTCGGCCTTGGGGGAGCTGGCCGAAGCGCTCGAGACCAGGCGGTTCCAGACCGTCCAGGTGCCGCTCAATCCGCGCCAGCGGGAGGCCGAGCGCGAGCTGATTCCACTTGCGGTCGAGCTCGGCGTTGCCGTGATCGTGATGCGACCACTCGGGGGCGAGGGCTCCCTGATTCCCGCGCCTCCCGCCCGCGAGCTCGAGCCGCTGCGGGCGTTCGGGATCGAGACTTGGGAGCAAGCGCTCCTCAAATGGGCGCTCTCCGACGAGCGGGTCGACGTCGTCATCCCGGCAACGCGGAATCCGGCGCATGCGCGGTCGAATGCCGCCGCCGGATCGCCGCCGTGGCTCGGTCCTGCAGAGCGCGAGCTCGTGGAGCGACTGGCCGCATGAAGCCCGAAGAGTCACGCCGGGTCTTCGAGGGGAAGCTGATCAGCGTCGACCTCGAGCGCTGGAGCGACCACGAACGCGAGGTCGTCCACCATCCGGGCGCGGTCGCGATCGTCGCAATCGACGGTGCTGGCCGGGTGACGCTCGTCCGACAGCTGCGCGAGCCGACACGAAAGCGACTGTTGGAGCTTCCGGCGGGGACACGGGAACCGGACGAGGAGCCGCTCGCGACGGCCAAGCGGGAGCTCGTGGAGGAGGCCGGACTCGGCGGCGGCGAGTGGCGGCTTCTAGCGACGTTCTTCTCGACGCCGGGGTTCTGCGACGAGCTCGTTAGCGTCTACGTAGCCGAAGGCGTCGAGGAGACCGAGCGTCAACCCCAGGAGGACGAGGAGATCGAGCTCGTTCGTGTTGCCGCAGACGATCTCGAGTCGGTGCTGCCCGAGATCGAGGACGCCAAGACCCTCGTGGGGCTGCTCCTCTATCTGCGCGAAAGGTAGGGTTGGCCGGCATGAAAATCGGCGTGGCCAGGGAAATCAAGACGGACGAATACCGTGTTGCACTGACACCCGCCGGGGCCCGCGAGCTGGTCCAGCGCGGTCACGACGTGCTCGTCGAGACCGGCGCCGGCGAGGGAAGCTCCTTCCCCGACGACGTCTACGAGGCTGTTGGCGCCCGCGTCGTGGGAGTCGACGAGGTGTGGGAGGCCAGCGAGCTGCTGATGAAGGTGAAGGAGCCGATCGAGGCCGAGTACCGCCGGCTGCGCGAAGGGCTCGTTCTCTTCACGTACCTGCATCTCGCGGCAGACGAGCCGTTGACGCGGGCGCTCGTCGAGAGCGGAATCACCGCGGTTGCCTACGAGACTGTTGAGACCGACGGAGGCGCGCTGCCGCTTCTGGCGCCGATGAGCGAGATCGCCGGCCGCCTCGCGGCCCAGGCGGGCGCGTATTTCCTCGAGAAGCCTCTCGGTGGCCGGGGACTTTTGCTCGGCGGGGTCGCGGGCGTCGCGCCCGGCAAGGTCGTGGTGATCGGCGGCGGGATGGTTGGCTACAACTCGGCGGTGATCGCTCTCGGCCTGGGCGCCAGTGTGACCATCCTCGAACGGTCGGTCGACCGGATGCGGCACCTCGAGGAAATCCTGTCGGGCCGGGTGAGTCTCTTGATGTCGTCGAGCCTGCAGATCGAGGAATCGGTGGCCGAGGCCGACGTCGTGATCGGCGCCGTGTTGATCCCGGGCGCGGTGGCGCCGAAGCTGATCACGCGCCAGATGGTCGCCGAGATGAAGGACGGCAGCGTCCTGGCCGACGTCGCAATCGACCAGGGCGGCTGCGCCGAGACGTCGCGGCCGACGACGCACAGCGATCCCGTCTATGTCGTCGAAGGGGTCACGAACTATTGCGTCGCGAACATGCCGGGCGCCGTTCCGATCACCTCGACGAAGGCCCTCACGAATGTCACCCTGCCGTACGTCGAGGAGATCGCCGAGAACGGCCTCCGGGAGGCCGTCGCCCGCGACCGAGCACTGGCCCGGGGGGTCAACGTCCTCGACGGGAAGATCACTTACGAGGCTGTCGCCGAGGCCCATGGGCTCGACTACTCACCGCTCGACGACGTCCTGCCCCTGACCCCAGTGTGATCGAGAAACTCCGCCGAGCGTCGAGGTTGTCACCGCTCGACGCGACAAGCTCGCTCCAGGGCTCGAACTCCACACCCCCGCCCTTAATTGGGTGGGGCGTTGCCCTCCGCCCACGAAAACGACGATAACGACGAAAAGCGCACTCGCGGGTGCCTCCTCGGTGACGATTTCGTGACGTTCGATGAGCGGCGGGGTCTGGCGCTTTGCTACGAAGCGGACTGCTCGCCCTTCTTCCGCTGGGGGCTGATCTTGACAACCAGCCACGTGATGCCGGCGGCGAGCGCGATCACGCTCACGATGAACGCCACCAAGCCCAGCAGTCCGAGGACGGTCGCCATGACCGACCTAGAATAGCCTCGTGTCGCGCGCCTGCGTGATCGTGCTTGACGCCGTCGGCGCAGGAGCGCTGCCCGACGCGAGCGACTATGGAGATGAGGGCTCGGACACGCTCGGCAACGTGGCGAAGGCCGTGGGCGGTCTCGACCTGCCGAACCTCGAGGCTCTTGGCCTCGGCAACGTCGAACCTCTCGAAGGTTGCCCGCCGCAACCCGGGGCCCCTGCCGTGGCCGGAAGGCTGCTCGAGCGCTCGAAGGGCAAGGACACCACAACCGGCCACTGGGAGCTGATG
>JALYLK010000394.1 GCA_030774275.1 Actinomycetota bacterium | reverse complement strand
TGCATGTTCTTGACCTCGGTGTGAACGCGCGGGAACTTCTCGCCGGCGCGGAAGGTGCGGTCGACGACTGCCCCGGTGTCGAGGTTCTTCACGCGAGTCCGGACGAACGCGCCGCCCTTGCCCGGCTTCACGTGCTGGAACTCGACGATCCGCCAGACACCGCCGTCGAGGCCGATGTGCATGCCGTTCCGAAACTGGTTGGTGTTGACGACTTCGGCCATCGGCGAGGCAGGTTAACCAAGGCGTCGCTCGCGATGCGAGCCCGGAGGCTCGAGCCCTTAACCGACTGTGACGAGCTCCTTCGGAAAGCTGGAGAGGATCTCGGGCTCGCCGTCGGTCACGATCACGAGGTCCTCGATCCGGATCCCTCCTGTTCCCTCCAGGTAGATCCCCGGCTCGATCGTCAGCACGTTGTTGGCCTCGAGCGTGTCGGTGGAGGTCGGCGCAAGGTGTGGCGCCTCGTGAACGTCGATCCCGACACCGTGGCCGAGCCCGTGGCCGAACTTGTCGCCGAGGCCGGCCGCCGTGATCACGTCGCGCGCCGCTGCGTCCGTCTGCGCCGCCTCGGTCCCCGCGCGGGCCGCCTCCAAACCCGCCAGCTGCGCCTCGAGGCAGACCTCGTAGGCGCGCCCAAGCTCAGCCGGAAGCTCGCCCGTCGCGAACGTTCGCGTGCAGTCCGAGCAATAGCCGTCGAGCACGGCTCCAGCGTCGACCACGATCGTCGTGCCGCTCTCGATCACACGGTCGCCGGGATCGGCGTGCGGCCGGGCGCCGTTCGCGCCCGCGGCGACGATCGTCTCGAACGCCTCCTCGTCGGCTCCGAGCTCGTGGAAGAGCTCGGTCATCCGCCAGGCGAGCTCGCGCTCAGTCCGGCCGACGAACTGCTCTTCGGCAATCCGCCGATACGCCTGGTCGGTGATCGCGGCCGCGCGCCGGATCTTTTCGAGCTCGCCCTCGTCCTTGATCGCGCGCAGGCCCTCGATCAGGCCCGAGGTCGGAACGAGCTCCAGGCCGCCGTCGCGGAGCTGCTCATAGCTCTGGTACGTGAGATGAGCGCTTTCGAAAGCGAACTTCCCGGACAGGAACTCAGCCATGTGGGGAATCACCTCGCGCCTGCTCTCGACGAACTCGACGTCCGGAAGGGCGCGCGCCGCTTCGGCATAGCGGAAATCCGTGAACAGGCGGACCCGCTCGGGCTCGACGACGACGGAGACGTTCGAGCTGACGAAGCCGGTCAGGTAGCGCACGTTGGAGGGGGTGGTGACGATCAGCGGCGCCTCGAGCTTCTCGACCAGTTTTTGGGCGCGAGCGTTCATTTGCCGTCCGCAAGATATTCGAGCGCCTCACGGTACCCCTCCGGGCCTTTGCCGATCACCCGTTTCTTGGCGAGGTCCGAGATGACGGACTTTCGCCGCCACTCCTCCCGCGCCTCGATGTTCGAGAGATGGACTTCGACGACCGGCGCCTCGAAGAGCTCGACGGCGTCGCGGAGCGCGTAGCTGTAGTGAGTCCACGCGCCCGGATTGAGGACCACCCCGTCGGCCCAGTCGAGCGCCTCATGACACCAGTTGATGTATTCGCCCTCGCTGTTGGTCTGCCGGCACTTGACCGTGATCCCCAGCTGCGCAGCCCATTCGAAGATGCGAGCTTCGAGCTCGCGGAGACCGAGGCCGCCGTAGAGCTCCGGGTCGCGCCGGCCGATCACGTCGAGATTGACTCCATTCAGGACCGAGATGCGCGCCACCGCGCGAACCTTAATCTGCGATCAGGTCGTCGAGCACGCGCCTGACGTTGGCATCGGGCACGTTCGCCGTGAAGCCACCCTCGTCGCCGAGCAGGACGAGTGTCAGCTCGCCGCCGGTCGACTTCTTGTCGCGCTTGAGCGCCTCCCAGGCCCGCTCACGGTCGGCCCGGGCCGGCTCGGGTGCCAGCACATCGTCGACCACCTCGGTCGGGCGGCCGGATAGCCGAAGTGCCGCGAGTAGCCCAAGCGCCACCGCGCGTCCATGGCTCACCGCTCCATCTGACCCGGCCTCGAGCGCGTGCGCGAACGTGTGGCCGAGGTTGAGGACCTGGCGCGGCCCACGGTCGTGCGGGTCACGTAGGCAGAGCGC
>JALYLK010000393.1 GCA_030774275.1 Actinomycetota bacterium | reverse complement strand
GTCTTAGAATCTACAAGTGAGAGTATCAGGGAAGACGGCTAGCAAGTAGGCTAGAGCACGTGCTCATGGCGAAATACCGCCCGGACGAGCTGCCGGCGAAGGTCGAGAAGATCGTCGCTGAGGCACCACAGGCGGGACCGGGCTCGAGCGGAGACGGTTATCTCCAGCGCCGAGGCGTTCCGATCCTGAGCCGGGGTGTGGGGGGCGCTCAGCTCGGCTCGCGGCCAGAGCGCGAGATCCTCAAGCTCGATCGTCCAAAATTCTGAGGTAGGCACCGGGGTAGGCACCGTGTGTGCATTCCCGGCATCGCTGGCACACCTGACCCATGGAGGATTGCGGCTTTCCTCTGGGTTGCAACGGGTGCAGCTCCCCGGGTTGGACTCGAACCAACAACCCTCCGGTTAACAGCCGGATGCTCTGCCAATTGAGCTACCGGGGAACGGCGCTCGGCCGGGCGGAAAGTCTAGCGGGGTCTAAACCAGATTCGTTGTTGCGCTCCGCAGACGTTCGAGCTCTTCCTGCAGCTCCTTCGTCCGCTCGAAATCGGCGCTCTGGAGCTCCCGCCGAAGCTTCCGTTCGTGCAGGTTCAGCAGCAGCTCTTTGGTCGTCGCTTCGTCGATGCCGCCGGCGTCGGCTCGGGCGTCGAGCTCGGCCAGCAGCTCAATCAGATCGCGGTCTGCCTCGCCGGGTTCGAGCAGGTACTGACGCGCGCGACGGTGGAGATCCGTGTCGAAGTGATCGGGCGACAGCCCGGCGAGCAGCTCGCGCAGCTCGGGGTGCGCCGAGGCTCCGGCGAGGGCATCGCGCTCGAGCCGGTCACCTGCCTCGAGGAGCTTCGGCGAGACCGATGGCCCGTCGGCCTGGCCACGGCGCCGCGGAACGAGACCGGCCTGCGTTTCCCGGGGCAGGTCGAGCCGGTCGGCGACGAGCCGCTGCGCCTGCTGACGCTCGGGGGAGTCCTCGAACCGGGCGAGGACCTCGCGCGCGTGAACAAAGGCTTCCTGGCGGTCGGGTGCGCGGTCGAGCTCGAGCCGGACGCGGTAGAGCACATAGCTCTCCGCCGTCGCGAGACGGCGCTCGAAGCCGTCAGCTTGGTCAGCCGGGTCTGCCCCGGGAGGGAGCGCCACTATCCGGACGTCGAATCCCTGCGCGGCGGCGAGATCCATTCCGCGCAGCGTCGCCGCCTCACCGGCCGCGTCCGCGTCGAAGCAGAGGTACAGCTTGCGCGTCAGCCTGCTGAGCTCCTTCAACTGGCGCTCGGTCAGCGCCGTCCCCATCGAAGCGACCACGGGCCCGAGCCCGGCCTGACTGAGCGCGAGCACGTCGGTGTTTCCTTCGACGATCAGTGCCCGCTCCTCGCGCGCGATCGCCGTTCGCGCCCGGTCGAGGCCATAGAGAAGGTCGCCCTTCCGGAAAAGCTCCCCCTCCGGCGAGTTGACGTACTTCGCCTGTAACGGGTCGTCCTCGCGGAGCCGGCGCGCCTGGAACCCGACGACCCGGCCTCGGGCGTCCGCGATCGGGAAGAGCAGGCGGTCCTGGAAATAGTCGTTGCCGCGGCGATTGACGAGCCCGGCCGCGGTCAGCTCCTGCTGCGTGAAGCCTTTCTCCCCTGCCTTACGGGCGAGCGTGCCACCGCGCGCGGCGAGCCCGAGCCGGTAGTCGCGGCAGACCTCCTCGCCGAGCCCGCGGCTCTCAAGGTAGGCGCGGACGCTGGCCCCGCCCTGGGACTCCCACAGGTAGCGCTCGTAGAAAGCGGCCGCAGCGTCGAGAACGGCATAGAGGCGCTCGCGACGCCGGCGCCTCGCGTCCTGCTCGGGCGAGGCCTCCTCGTACTCGAGGGGAATGTTGAATCGCTGGGCGAGCCATTCGATGGCACCGACGAAATCGACGCCCTCGGTCTGTTCGACGAACGAGACGGCGTCACCCGCCGCACCGCAACCGAAGCAGTAATAGAGGCCCTTTTCGGGGCTGACGGAGAAGGATGGCGTGCGCTCGTCGTGGAAGGGGCAAAGGCCGGTGAAGCGCGCCCCCGAGCGCCTGAGTTGGGTGCGCCCCGAGATCACCTCGACGAGATCGGCGGCTGCTTTCACCGCCTCGACGGACCCGTCCGCGATCCTGGCCACTACTCCTCGAGCCTGGCCGCGTACGCGAGCGCGAAGCGATCGGTCATGCCGGCAACGTAGTCGGTCGCGTCCTGCGCGGAGCGGCCCTCGTCGACGAGACGAGTGAAGATCTTGCGGATGATCTCGTGTGCGCGCTCTTGGGTCGGCTTCGCGCCGGCAGCGAGATAGACGCGCTCGAACATGAAGGCACGCAGGGAAAGCATCGCCTCGCCAATCTCCTCGCTCTGGCGGATGTCGCCGGCAGGCTCAGAGGTCTCGACCAGGTCGTGAACGAGCGTGTCAATCCGCCTCGGGCCGGTCGGTCCGAGGAGCTCGATCTCTGCGGCGGGCAGCTCCGTCGTCGCGAGCACGCCGGCGCGGACCGCGTCATCGATGTCGTGGTTGATGTAGGCCACGCGGTCGACGAGCCGGACGATCTTGCCCTCGAGCGTCTCCGGCTCGTTCTCGCCGGTGTGGTTGAGGATTCCATCCCGGACCTCGGCCGTTAGGTTGAGACCGCGCCCCTCACGCTCGAGGTGGTCGACCACGCGGAGAGAGTGCTCGTTATGGCGGAAGCCGAGTCCGAACCGCTCACGCAGGGCGGCGTCGAGCGCTTCCTCGCCCGCGTGCCCGAAAGCAGGATGCCCGAGATCGTGACCTAGACCGATCGCCTCCGTCAGATCCTCGTTCAGGCGCAGCGCCCGGGCGACACCGCGTGAAATGCCCGTCGTCTCAAGCGTGTGCGTGAGCCGGGTCCGGTAGTGATCGCCGCTCGGGTCGATGAAGACTTGGGTCTTGTGCTTGAGCCGGCGGAACGACTTCGAGTGGACGATCCGGTCGCGATCCCGCTGGAACGGCGTCCGCAGACGGCAGTCGTCCTCGGACTGCTGCCTACCGCGCGTCTCGTACGAGCGGACGGCGAGCGGCGAGAGCCAGGCGTCCTCCTGCTCCCGGATACGCACCGCAAAGGCGTCGGCAACTCTCCCTGCGAGCTCGGGCACGTGCTCGACTCTAGCCGCTCGCCCGGTCGAGGCAGCCAGCCTTTCTGGCTGGTCTTCTCGGCCTGAGCGCTGGGCTGTAGGCCCGGGCTTCAGCCACGCCTGCGTTGCGCGGGTCCACGCCCAGTGGGGGGCGGAAACGCGCCCCTGAAGTCACGCTATCGAGGGCCGCACGACGTGTCTGTATCGCGAGTGCGACGAGAGTGAAAAACAGCCGTCGAGGGCTCAGATGATGATCGGCACCGTGCCGCCGTCCGCGCTCCACGCGGCGCCGGTGACATAGCTGGCTCGTTCGGAGCACAAAAAGGCGATCACCGCGGCGATCTCCTCGGGCTGCGCGAGCCGTCCGAGCGGCCTTCCTGCCCCCACCGCTTCGAGCACCTCCTCGCGCGACTTCCCCGTTCGCCGCGCCTGCTGATCGGCGAGTCCGCCTTCGTCGAGCCAGGCCCCCGTGGCGGTCGGGCCGGGTGCGACCGCGTTGCAGCGAATCCCGTCCTTTGCATAGAGGTCCGCAACAAGCCGAGAGAGCGAGAGAACAGCAGCCTTGGTGACCGAGTAGTCAGGCATCCCGGTCGAAGGCCGCTTGCCGGCGGTCGAGGAGACGTTGACGATTACCCCGGAGCCGCGCTCGCGCATCGAGGGAAGCGAGGCGCGGATGGCACGCACGAAACTCATCACGTTCACCTGCCACATCTCGCTCCACTGTTCGTCCGTCAACTCCTCGAAGCCGACCTGGTAGGCGATTCCGACGCTGTTCACAAG
>JALYLK010000392.1 GCA_030774275.1 Actinomycetota bacterium | reverse complement strand
CACGCAGGTGTGACCACGTACGCGAGAGGTCTCGACGTAAACGCTCGCTGCTGAGTTTTCAAAGACCGGCGCTAACTTCTCGACGACGTAAAAAAGCCTCCGACTCGCGCCAGAGGCCTCCAGTGGTGCAGATCCAGGTCGTATCCGAATCTTCTTGGAGGCGCTCCGTTCGTTGAGTTACAGGACCTAGTTACACCGCCGCGAGGGCAGCCGCGGAATGATAGCAGCATTGCGGCGCGGGCTGTCAAGGATTTTGGTTAGGCGGAGACTTTCAGGAACTGGCGCTTTCCGGCCTGAACCAGCGCTCCCCGAAGCCGCTCCGAGGGCAGCTCCAGGTCGTGCACGGGCTCGCCGTCGATCTTGACCCCTCCCTGTTCGATCACCCGGCGCCAGTGGCTGTTCGATTGGCCGAACTGCCCCTTCAGCAATTCGGGCAGGTAGACGTCGCCGCCGTCGACACCCACCTCGGGGATATCGGCGTCGTCTGGCGCCCGGCCTTCCCGGACCACGCGCGTGAAGTGGTGCTCGCCACGCTCGGCCCCTTCTTCGCCATGGGAGCGCCTGACGATGAAGCGCGCGAGCTCGAGCTTCGCCTCCATTGGGTCGCCGGCCGGAGGCTCGCGTTCCATCACGAGCCGGTACCACTCCGGCAGCAGCTCGTCCGGGATTCGCATCGCCCGCCCGAACTGCTCCTCCGGCGACGCTGTCAGCGGAATGTTGTTGCCCAGAGAGGAGCTCATCTTCTGACCGTCCCAGGAGACGAGCAGCGGTGTCGTCAACACGACCTGCGGCTCGAGGCCATAGGCCTCCATCACTTCGCGGCCGGCCAGGAGGTTGTAGAGCTGGTCGGTGCCCCCCAGCTCGACGTCTGCCTCGACGGCGACCGAGTCGTAAGCCTGCATCAACGGGTAGAGCAGCTCGGAGACGGAGATCGGCTCGCCTGCCGCGTAGCGGTTGGCGAAATCATCGCGCTCGAGTAGCCGCGCCACGGTAAGGATCCGCGTCAGGCGGACGACGTCGGCGAAGGTCAGCTTCGAGAGCCACTCCCCGTTGTAACGCACTTCGAGCTGCTCGGGGTCGTCGAGGACGATCGTCTTCGCCTGCTCGAGGTAGCGCTGCGCGTTCTCGTCGATCTCGTCCTCGGACAGAATCGGGCGCTCGGTCGAGCGACCGGATGGATCGCCGATCCGGGTCGTGTAGTCCCCGATGATCAGAACGGCCTTGTGACCCTCGTCCTGAAAGGCCCGCATGCGCTGGAGCGGGATCCCGCGGCCAACGTGGATGTCGGGCGAGGTGACGTCGATTCCGAGCTTGACGCGCAGCGGGCGCCCCTTGGCAAGCTTGCGCTCCAGCTCCCCAGCGGGCAGAACGTCGACCGCGTTACGAGTCAGCTCGGCGACGCCCATGGGTGCGCGCACTCTACCGTTACAATCCCGCAGTTCTGTTGCGCCGACGACGTTCCGCAGTGGCGCGGCCCAAGGGCCGGCGCCGGATCCGGAAGCTTCGCCTCTTCGCACTGTTGGCTCTCCTGACAGTGCTGGGCTTTGCGTCTTTCAGCGTCGGTCTGGTGACCGCGATCGCGAGCCAGATCCCACTGCTCGACCCAAGCAGGATCCACAACCAGACCGACGGTTACATCTATGCCAGCAATGGTCGAGTGCTCTCGGTGCTCCGAGGCTCCCAGAGCCGCATCCTGCTCCCTTCAGGCGCGATCTCGCCGCTGATGAAGCAGGCGATCGTGGCGATCGAGGACAAGCGCTTCTACGAGCACCGCGGCGTCGATCTGCGCGGGATCATGCGCGCCGTCCTGGCCGACGTGCGCGGCGGCAGGGCGGTACAGGGTGGGTCGACGATCACCCAGCAGTTCGTCAAGAACACGTACACGAAGAACCAGCGATCGATCGCCCGGAAGCTCAAGGAGGCCGCGCTTGCGTGGCAGCTCGAGCAGCGCTGGTCGAAGGACCGGATCCTCACCGCCTACCTGAACACGATCTACTTCGGCAACGGCGCCTATGGCGTCGAGCAGGCGGCACAAACCTACTTCCACCATGGCGCCGGGCCCGGCAAGCTGACGCTCGCCGAGGCGGCGCTCCTCGCCGGGATCCCGGAGGACCCGGCGGCTTACGACCCGGCGACGAACCAGAACGCGGCGCGGGAGCGCCGAAACCTCGTGCTCCGCCAGATGCTCGACCAGGGCGACATCACCCAGTACGACTACCAGCACGCGATCAGCCAGAAGATGCCGAATCGGCAACTGATCCAGCTGCCGGGCGACCAGGGGCCGGCCCAGTACTTCGCGAACTACGTCAAGCAGCAGCTCGTCGACCGGTACGGCTCGGGCCGCGTATTCGGCGGCGGGCTCAAGGTGTACACGACGATCGACCTGAAGCTCCAGAAGATGGCGCGGAAGTCGATCGGGAAGTGGCTGACGAACCCGCAAGGACCGACCGCGGCGCTCGTGTCGATCGATCCGCGCGACGGACGCGTGCTGGCGATGTTCGGCGGCAACAACTTTCACAAGAGCCAGTTCAATCTCGCAGTCCAGGGGGACCGGCAAGCCGGCTCGTCGTTCAAGCCGTTCGTGCTTGCGACGGCCATGAAGGAAGGGGTCGCTCCGAGCACGACTTTCGTCTCCAAGCCGGTGACGATCAACGCGGGCGGACGCCTCTGGCAGGTCCACAACTACGAAGACGCGTATCTCGGCCCGATCAACATCACCCAGGCGACCGCATACTCCGACAACGCAGTCTTCGCTCAGCTGACCAAGCTCGTCGGTCCCCAGAACGTCGCCGACACGGCCAAGTCGCTGGGGATCACGACCACGCTGCAGCCCTACCTCTCGATTGGGTTGGGCGCCCAGGGAGTCAACCCGCTCGAGATGGCGCGCGGGTTCTCGGCGTTGGCGAACGGCGGCAAGCGGATCGACGGCATGCGGTTCCACAACGAGCCGCGCGTGGTCCTCAAGGTCGCCAACG
Organism: Actinomycetota bacterium; assembly: GCA_030774275.1. Taxonomy (GTDB): domain Bacteria; phylum Actinomycetota; class Thermoleophilia; order Gaiellales; family Gaiellaceae; genus 13-2-20CM-68-14. The sequence goes on along the minus strand of JALYLK010000392.1, from coordinate 9,707 downwards.
ACAAGGGCCGGACGATCGACGACAACGCACCGCGCCCCGTTCAGGCCCTGTCTGAGGAAGACGCTGGAATCGTCACCTCGCTGCTCCAGAACGTGGTCAAGTACGGGACCGGCAAGGCGGCCGCGCTCTCCGGCGGACGGACGGCGGCCGGCAAGACGGGCACGACCGAAAACTACGGCGACGCCTGGTTCGTCGGCTACACGCCTCAGCTCGTGACCGCCGTCTGGGTCGGCTACCCGAACGGCGTGCGTCCGATGACCACGGAGTACCACGGGCTGCCGGTCGCCGGAGGAACCTTCCCCGCGCTGATCTGGAAGAGCTTTATGGAGCAGGCGCTGCCGTACCTTCACGACACGCCACAGTCGTTCCCGTCGGTCTCGATCCCCTACGGCTCTCCGAAGAACGTCACCTATCGCGACGGGCGGCTGCAGCTCGACAACGGTTACTGCCGAGACACGGAGTCGGTCGAGTACTTCGGCGGCTCAGGCCCCACCCACACAGCGAACTGCCTGCCGAACGAGGTCGAGGTGCCGAACGTCGTCGGCGACCCGAAGGGCCGCGCGAAGGCGATTCTCGCCGGGCAGCCCCTTTCAACCCTGCTCGTCTACCGGCCCGCGGAGCCACGCCAGCGCGTCGGCGTTGTGGTCAGGCAGTTCCCGGCGGGCGGGCATCTCTCGTCGGGGGCTCGCGTGACCCTCGTCCTGTCGAAGGCTCTGCACGGCGTCGTGCCGAACGTGGTCGGGATGACGCTCGACCGCGCGCGCAAGAAGCTGGAGCGTTTCAAGTTCGAAATCACCAGCTCGCCGAGCGACGCGTCGGGATCGGCGCGGATCGTCGCCCAGGCGCCGCGCGCCGGACGGGCCTCGGCGCCGGGTATGGGGATCACGCTGGCCGTAAAGTCCGGCTGAGGTAGCGCGAGCCCGCCAGCCCGTAGCGCCACGGCAGGTCGGTCGCACGGCTGATCCCGACGCGCCGCCCGCGGACAACTTCGGGTTTCTCGGTGCGAGGCTCGAGCCGGAACGGCGGCCGGTCGAGCGCCAGTCCGTCGTGGGCGCGTGTGATCGCAAGGGCCTGGCAGAGGCGTCCGGGGCCAGAGCACAGCAGGCGCTCGTCGTTGACGCCGCGCCTCTGCCGCATGAGGCCGAGCTCGTGCGTGGGCTCGAGCGCCCTGATCAGAACGGCGTCGGCGACGCCCTCGGGCTCGCAGACGAAGTTGACACACCAGTGGATCCCGTACGAGCGGTAGACGTACGCGTGGCCGGGCGGCCCGAACATCGTAGCGTTCCGCTCGGTGCGTCCTCTGTAGCCGTGCGCCGCCTGGTCCTCGTGGTGGTAGGCCTCGACCTCGACGATCTTCCCGCCCACACCGTCGACGAGGAACGTCGCCCCGATCAGCTCCTCCGCCACTTCGAGCACCGGGCGCGCGAAGAATGTACGTCGGATCACGGGCTCCCAGCCTTCGCGTCGTAGCGCAGCAACGCGGGGATCGCGAGTGCGAGCACGCCGCAGCCGGCGATGCAGGCGAGGCCGCCGGAGACGATCGAGAAGCGGATGCTCGTGAGCGCGGCAAGTACACCTGCCTCCACGTTCCCGAGTGTCGGGGCTGCGGCGACCTGCGCGAACTCGATTCCGGTGATCCGGCCCCGCAGCTCGTCGGGGGTCGCGACCAGGACGATTGTGCTGCGGAGAACCGCGCTAACGAAGTCGGCCGCTCCGGCGACCGCGAGCAGCAGCAGGGCCAGCCAGAGAGCGGTCGCAAAGCCGAAAGCCACGAGCGCCGCGCCCCACGCTGCTGCGGCGATGATAACCCCGAGACCCTGCCTGCGAACACGTGCCAGCGGCCCTGAAAAGATCGAGGCCAGGAGCGCCCCGGCATACGGCGCCGCGTAGAGGAAGCCGACGGTCTTCGAGCCGCCGCCGAAGTGCGCACCGATCGCGGGGAAGAGCGCCATCGGCATCCCGAAGATCATCGCGTTCGTGTCGACGAGGAAGATTCCGAGCACGACCGACTGCCTGCGGACGAAGCGGAAGCCGTCGATGATCGAGCGGAGACTCGGCCGGTCCGCCTCAGGCGAGGCCGGCAATGGTGGCAGGAGCCAGATGCTGGCCAGAGAGGCGCCGAAGCTTGCGACATCGATCAGGTACGTGCCCGTGAGGCCAACGCCGGCGATGATCAGTCCGCCAGCCGCCGGGCCGGCGACCGCGGCGAAGTTGCCGTACAAGCTCTCGAGGGCATTCGCCGCGACGAGCTGGTCCGCGCGGACAATCCGCGGCAACAGAGAGCGCATCGACGGCGTCCCGAAGCTGAAGACGAGCGTGCCGAGGAAGTCGAGCACGAACAGCGCCCAGACCCGAGGCTGGGCGAGCGAGGCGTTGACGGCCAGCGCAACGGAGACGAGCGCAAAGCCGACCTCGCTGTAGAGGAGGAGCCGCCGCCGGTCGACCGCATCCGCCACAGCGCCGCCCACGATCGGCGCGACCAGCAGGGGGACGAGCGTGGTCAGGTAGAGCAGTCCGACGTAGAGCGTCGAGTGCGTGAGCTGGAAGAGCTGGTAGGGAACGGCGACCCACGTCACCTCGCCGGCGACGAACGAGATCGCCTGGCCGAAGAAGAGTCGCCGGAACGGCGGCGACGACCTGAGCGGCGTCAGGTCGATCGCGACGCGGCCGATGATGCCGCCGGCCCGCGGCGGCGCCGCCCCGACGGGCTCCTGCTCGAAAGGTGGCTTCTCCCCGCTCAGCTAAAAGAGCTGTTCGCTGTCGCCTGGTCTAGCGGTTGACTCGAGCAGCTTCCTGGCCCGGCGGCCGAGGTCGTTGACGTCGACGCGACCCTGCTGGGTCTGCTCGGCAACCCGCTCCGCAAGATCGAGAGCCTGGTCGAGCAGCGGCGTGCCGCCGGTGGCCTGGCCCATCTCATGCAGGATCGTCCGCTCGGTACGGGAGGCCACGATCGGCTCGTTGACCCCTTCCACCCAGACGAGCGTGCGCCGGCCATGCCCGCGGCGGTCGTCGCGAATCGGCTCGATTGCGTAGATCTTGTCCGCTCGGGCGTACTTGCCGAAACCAAGGAAGATCATCCGGTTCGCCTCCGCCACAGCCGTAGTATCGCGGCGAAGGCCGCGTATTAGCTAGAAGCGCGTGAGCAGCTTGCCCATGGGCTCGAACACGATGCGGCCGGGGAGCGAGGCGCTGCGGGTGTTGTAGGCGTAGAACAGCCCAGCCTCGGTCAGCATGGCGCCGACGAGCGTGGGCGCGGCTCCAGGCCGGAGCGGGAACGAAACACGCTTGCCATCGCTCAGACGAACCAGGACGAGGCTGTGCGGCCCGCGCCGCAGTGCGAGCCTGGAGGTGACATCCGCGAGCCTGACGGCCGACGGCGGTCCGAGCGGGAGCGACTTCACCGCGGCACCGGTAGCCGCGTTATAGAGGTCAAGCGTCGAAGTCCGCTCGATCGCCAGAGTCGCCTTGCTCAGCGCCAATGCGCGCGCGCTTGTATCCGTGTCCGGAACGGTCGCGACCTGCGCGCCGCTGCCGGCGCGAACCGTCACGGCGCCGGCCGACACGGTCGCCATCCACCCGCCGCCGACGGCCGCCAGCGGGTAGGCAGCTGCCCCACGGGTGACGACGGTGCGGTGCCCGGCCGCGATCCGAACGAGTTTTTGGTTCGTCACGCGGAGCAACGGATCGTTCTCTCCGCATCCCTGGTCGGCAGGCTTGTCGCAGATCTGCGTCCAGCTGTTGTACGCGAGCATCGGGCCGCCTCCGAGGAGGTCTCCGACCCAAGCGCCGGTCGGGTCGGCGCCGGCGCGGTCGCCGTTGGTCGCAAACTCGATCTGCTTGCGGGTTCCTCCGAGCTTGGCAGCCATCACGATCATCTCGAGGTTGTTGCCGCCGCCCTGCTCGATCCAGGCCACGCTCCCGGCACCGATCGCGAGCTGGGTAACGCCATCCCCGCCGCAGCCGAGAATCCCCGGCTTCACCCGAGTTGACCTCCTCGCGGGCGCGGTCCACACGACGATTCGCCCGCAGCCCGGCTTGATGTGGGTGGTCACCGCTGCCCGGTTGCCATCGGCCGCAAGGTCGGTGATGCGCCCACGGACGGAAAACACAGCGTCCGGTCGGCCGGAAGACTGGGCCGAGCCCGTCAGGCAGACGGCGATCAGGCCGACCGGCGCGAGAGCAGCGCAGCGGATCAGCCTGGCTTTGGTGTGACCTGAACCCATGGCCCCACGACTGTAGGGGCCGGTTGTTGCGATTTCGTCAAGTCGGTTAGCGCTAGAGCGAAGCTCGGAGCGCCTCGACCACGTGCTCCTGGTCCGCCGGCTCGATCTGCGAATAGAACGGCAGGGCGAGCGTGCGGGAGCACGCGTCCTCGGCGACCGGGAACATGCCTTCGCGGAAGCCGTACCGCTCGCGCATGAACGGCTGCAGGTGCACGCAAGGGACGTATTCGGCCGTGCCGATGCCCTCTGCGCGGAGGTCGGCCATCACGGCATCACGGTCGAGCTCCGGCGCCAGCTTGACGACGTACACGAACCACGAACGCGTGTGATCGGGGTCATCCGCAAGCGGAGTCTCGACACCGTCCACCTCCGCAAGGAGCTCGCCGTAGCGGGCCGCCGCGGCTGCCCGCAGCTCGAGGATCCGGTCGAGCTTCTCGAGCTGCCCGATTCCGATCGCGGCTTGGATGTCGGTCCAGCGGTAGTTGAAACCGAGCCGCACGTGATCGAACCAGGCGCCCGTGTCGTAGGTTCGGCCTTGGTTCCGCAGGCTGCGCACTAGCTGCCACTCCTGCTCGGAGTGTGTGACGACCACACCCCCCTCGCCCGTAGCGATCTGCTTGTTCGGATAGAACCCGAAGACCGCGGACGGGCCGTGACCGCCGACCGGCGTGCCCCTGTACTCGGCACCAAGCGCCTCCGCGGAATCCTCGATCAGGGTGATCCCCCGCCGCTCGCACAGCGCCCGCAGCTCGTCCAACTCACAGGGGTAGCCGAACATGTCCACCGCGACGACTGCCTTCGTCCGGTCGGTGATCGCGTCCTCGACCGCTGCCGGATCGAGGTTCAGCGTCTGCGGATCGACATCGGCGAACACAGGGGTCGCGCCCTCGAAGATGAAGCAATTCGCCGAGGCGACGAACGAGACCGGCGAGGTGATCGCCTCGTCTCCCGCGCCGAGCCCGGCGATGTGACAGAGCAGGTGCAGACCCGCGGTGCCGCTCGAGACCGCTGCCGCATAAGGCGCGCCCACACGCTCGGCGACCAGCTCTTCGAAGCGGTCGATCGTCGGGCCGAGCGACAAACGACCTGAGCGCAGCACCTCGAGGACGAGCTCCTCTTCCCGCTCGTCGATCCAGGGTCGAGCGAGCGGGATCTCCCGCGTGCCTGTGCTCACGCTTCGGCTGGAGTGCGCTCGGCGTACTCGAGCCACTGCGCCCAGCGCTCGCTGCGCCCGCGCACTGTGTCGAGATACGCCGCCTGGAGCTCGAGCGTGACCGCCCCGACCCCGAGCTTGACGTCGTCGACCTCGCGCAGCGGCGTGACTTCGGCGGCGGTGCCGCACATGAAGGCCTCGTCCGCCAGGTAGAGATCAGAGCGGATGAGGCTCTTCTCCACGACGCTGTAGCCGAGATCCTGCGCGATCTGGATCACCGTGTCGCGCGTGATTCCGGGCAGGATCGAGGTCGAGAGGTCCGGCGTGTAGATGACGCCGTCCTTGACGATGAAGACGTTCTCGCCGGAGCCGTCGGCGACGAAGCCTTCCGCCGTCAAGAGGATCGCCTCGTCGTAGCCGGCCCGGTTGGCTTCAGTCACGGCCAGCATCGAGTTCAGGTAGACGCCCGTCGCCTTCGCCACGTGCGGGATCACGTTCGGGCCGATCCGCTGCCAGCTGGAGATCTTGGCGCGGATGCCCTTCGTGAGGCTGTCTTCGCCGAGGTAGGCGCCCCACGGCCAGCTCATGATCACGACGTCGACCGGGTTGCCGACCGCCGACACGCCGAGCTCGCCGTAGCCGAAGAAGGCGATCGGGCGCAGGTAGCACTCGGGCAGGCCGTTCACCGCGATCAGCTCGTGCGAGGCCGCGCGCAGCTCCTCGACCGAGTAGTTCAGGTCCATCCCGAGCAGCTTCGCCGAGTTATCGAGCCGCTTCAGATGGTCGGTGAGCCGGAAGACCGCAGTCCCGTTCGGCGTCTCATAGGCTCGGATTCCCTCGAAGACGCCCGAGCCGTAGTGCAGCCCGTGGGTGCCGACGTGGATCCGCGCGTCGTCCCACGCGACCAGCTCGCCGTTCATCCAGATCTTCTCGGTTTCACGCATGGGCGACCTCCTTCTCCAAATGTTATGTGTGAGTCTCGACGGCGTCCATCGGTTGAGCGCGAGAGAGCCGCATCAGCTCGGCCGGTGCGAGCGCGGCCATGTGCCTCGTGGAGCCGGCGCCGATCCAGACCAGCGGGTGCTGGAGCAAGGAGCGGTCGAGGAAAACAGCCTCGACCTGCCGCAGCGGAAACGGCGCCACCGCGCCGGGCTCGTAGCCGGTCGCTTCTTGAACCTGCTCTGCCCCGGCGATCCGGACCGAGGAGCAACCAGCTGCCTTTGCCACTTTCCGCCGGTCGGCCCGGCGATCCCCCGGTACGAGCACCAGAATCGAGCGGCCGTCGCAGTCGAAGACGAGCGACTTGACGATCTGCGGCAGCTCGCAGCCGACCGCCTTGGCGGCGTCCTCGGCTGTCGGCGTGCCGGCCGAGAACTCCTCGATCCGAGATTCGGCGCCCGCATCCCGCAGGTATACCGCCACCCGCTCGACGGGCTCCGGCCAGGAGCGGTCTACCACGCGCGAAGGTTAGCCGCCGTGGTCTAGTAGACGCCCGGGACGAAGCGGCGGGGAGTCCGTTCCCGGTACTGCGAATAGTCTGGAAACCGCTCCTCGAGCCAGGCCTCCTCGACGCGAGCCTTCAGGTCGAAGACGACCGCGAGTGCCGCCGTCGGGAGCAGGCCGAGCGGCGACTCGACCAGCGACCACCCGAGGGCGATCAGCAGGACCGCGCCGTAGACGGGATGGCGAACCCGCCGGTACACGCCGGTGTCGGCGAGCATCGCCCCCTCGCGCGGGCGCGGGAAGACTGTCGTGGAGCGCGCCAGCAGAAGCGCGATTCCGGCGGTCGCGAGCAGCACGAACCCCGCCAGGATCAGAGCCAGCCCGATCACGACGAAGACGCCGGCGACCGAGTCCGGCCAGTAGACGCCGGTCAGCGCTGAAACGCCGACGAGCACCATCAGCGCGAGCTGGACGGCGAACCAGCCCTCGCCTCGGCTACCGAGCCTAGGTAAGCGAGATGAAGTGGGCGTCGTCGATCCCCTGCTCGCGCACTTGATCGATCAACCCCGCCGGCGGCGGCGAGTCGAGGGAGAGGGCCATCAGCGCCTTGCCGCCGCGCCGCGTACGAGAGACGGCCATGTTCGCGATGTTCACCCCTGCCTCACCGAACAGCGAGCCGATGCTCCCGATCACGCCGGGGACGTCGTCGTAGCGCAAGAAGACGAGGAGCGGCGCAAGCTCCATCTCCAGCTCGAAGCCGAGCGCGCTCACGAGCCAGAGCCTGTTGTCGTTGCCGATCGTCGTGCCGGCGACGCGGAACTCGTCCCCGTTCGAGCGGACGATCACGCGCACGAGATTCGTGAAGTCGCGGGAGGCGCGGCGGCGCTCCTCGAGCACCTCGATCCCACGCTCGGCCGCGATCAAAGGCGCGTTGACGTAGTTGACCGGCCTCTCGGCTCGACCCTGGAAGGCGCCGTTCAAGGCGGCAGCGGTGAGCAGGCGCGTGTCGTAGCCCGAGAGGCCTCCGTAGTACGCGAGCGTGATCTGCTCGGCCCGGCCGCCCGCGAACTCCATCGCCAAGCGGCCGAGCTTCGCCGCGAGCGGTACGAACGGGCCGAGCGCCTCCATGTCCTCGGCCCGAATTGCCGGGATGTTGACCGCATTCGTGACGAGCGCGCCGTCGAGCGCCGCGGCCACCTGCTCCGCCACGATCAGGCCGGCGCGGTCCTGCGCCTCCTCCGTCGAGGCCGCGAGGTGCGGGGTCACGACGACGTTGTCGAGCTCGAGCAGCGGGCCCTCGTACGGCTCCACGGAGAAGACGTCGAGGGCGGCGGCGCCGACCTTGCCCGATTGCAGAGCCTCGAGCAGCGCCGTTTCGTCCACCAGTTCGCCGCGGGCGGCGTTGATCAAGCGAACGCCGTCGCGCATCTGCTCGAAGGCCGTCTTGCCGATCTGGCCCCGCGTCTCCTCGGTCAGCGGGAGGTGGAGGGTGAGGAAATCGGAGGCGCCGTAGACCTCCTCGGGCGTCTCGACGCGCTCGACGCCGAGCTCGCGGAAGCGCTCCTTGGAGACGAAGGGGTCGTAGGCGACTACCCGCATCCCGAGGCCGAGCGCTCGTCTGGCCACCTGCTGGCCGATCCGCCCGAATCCCAGCACGCCGAGGGTCTTGCCCTCGAGCTCGATCCCGCCGTAGCGGCCGCGCTCCCAGCGGCCCTGCTTGAGCGCGGCGTGCGCCTGGGGAATGTTCCGCGACAGGGCTACCAGCAGGCCGATCGTGTGCTCTGCCGCCGACACGACGGTCGATTCCGGCGCATTCGCGACCACGATCCCGCGGCGCGTGGCGGCGTCGATGTCGACGTTGTCGACTCCAACCCCCGCTCGGCCGATCACCTTCAGGCGGTCGGCTCGCTCGAGCACGTCAGCCGTCAGCTTCGTCGCCGAGCGGATCACGATCGCGTCGTAAACGCCGATCTTCTCGGCCAGGTCGCCGTTCGGCTCGATGTCGACCTCGAAGCGCTCGCGCAGGAGCTCGATGCCCGCTTCGGCGATCGGCTCGGTGATCAGGACCCGCGTCACACGCGGGCGCGCTCGTCGTAGACCTCGAGCGCCCTGGTGACCGCAGCGCCACGCTCGATCTCGGCGCCCAGGTCTGCCAGCACGAGCTCGACCGCCGCGAGGGCCGTCGTGATGTCGAAGACGTCGAAGTAGCCGATGTGGCCGATCCGGAAGATCTTGCCCTTCAGCACGCCCTGGCCGTTCGCGATCGTGATCCCGAAGCGGTCGCGGAGATCGCGGACGAGCTCAGTGGCGTCGATCCCGTCGGGCACGCGGATCGCGGTGACGACAGCCGAGCGGTCCTCGTCGGGCGAGAAGAGGTCCAGCCCCATGGCCTTGGCGCCCTCACGGCAGGCGCGGCCGAGACGGACGTGCCGCTCGAAGGTCGCCTCGAGGCCGGCGTCGAGGAGGAGGCCGAGCGCCACATCGAGGCCCGCGATAAGCGAGACCGGCGGCGTGAAGGGTGCATCGAGCGAGGCCTGCGCCTTGCGGGTGCGCTCCCAGTCGAAGTAGAAACGCGGCGAGTCGCCGCGGGCGGCCCAGGCGCGCTCCGACACCGAGGCCATGGCCAACCCCGGCGGGGTCATCAACGCTTTCTGCGAGCCGGAAAGGACAACGTCCAGGTGCCAGGTGTCCGTTTCCAGCGGGACCGCACCGAGGCTCGAGACGGCGTCGACGACGCTGAGCGCGCCGTGCTCGTTCACGGCCGTCCCGATCGCCTGCAGGTCGCAGACGACGCCGGTCGAGGTCTCCGAGTGCGTCACGAAGACAGCCTTCGCGCCGCCGAGCTCCGCGAGCCGCGCGGCGACGTCGTCGGCGGCCGGGATCTCGCC
>JALYLK010000391.1 GCA_030774275.1 Actinomycetota bacterium | reverse complement strand
GCGGTCAGGAGATCCCTGACGGCAGAGGCGCCACTGTGCGAATTACCTTTACGGATGCTCGCAAGGGAGCGCGCGAGCTTGACCTGACCGACGAAGAGGCTGAACGGCTCGGCGGACGCTCGGTTGCGCGGCGTGGGCGTAAGCCAAAAGTCGCAAGCTGAGGGAAATTTCTCGTCTCCGCGAAGTCCTGCAGGTGCGGGGCTTCGCCCTTTACAAGACGACGAGGAGGTCGACCATGCAGATCACGAGGCACGGGATCGATACAGCAACGGGACCGAGTGACTGGTTCACCGGCGCGGTGTACCTCGACACGGTCGCGACGCCCTCAGGCAACTCGCGCCTGCATGCGAGCAGCGTCCACTTCACGCCGGGCGCTCGAACGGCGTGGCACACGCACCCGAACGGCCAGACGATCTACGTCACAGAGGGCGTCGGCCTCGCACAGCGCCGCGGTGGTTCGATCGAGGTGATCCGCCCCGGCGACCGCGTCTTCTTCGAGCCGGGCGAGCATCACTGGCACGGCGCGGCTCCGATGCGCTTCATGACCCATCTCGCGATGCTCGAGGTCGGCGACGACGGCAATCCTGCGACGTGGGGAGACCACGTAACGGACGAGGAGTACGCCGCCGCGCCACCGATCGAAGAGACAGCGACAGCGGACTGAAGCGCCTCGCCGCTAGCCGAACGTGAATGCGTAGGCCTCGACGCCGGGCACCGAGAACGCGATCTCGAACGTTCGGTCGGAGATCGATCCGCGCTGGCGAATCAGCTGGTGAAGCCGCTGCTGGGAGACGGTTCCACGACCTTGCTCGTCGACGTCCAGCCCGTGATCGGCGCCCGGAGCATCGCCGTCGATGAGCACGCGGAACGGCACCGAGGTGCCTCGTTCCGGCGGGCCAATGACGAGGTGGACGTCTCGGGCGTGAAAGCGGAAGGAGATTTGGCCGTCGGCCTGATTCAGGACGCTCGCGCCTCGCTCGACCGTCCAGTCGCCCTCGAGCGCCCACTGGTTGCGCGCCAACTTCTCGGGCGCGACGTACCGGCGGGCCTCGCCGGTACAGGCACCGTCGGGGGTAGCGAAGTTAGTGCCCTGCTCGTAACCGAGGTACGTCTCGGGTGTTTCCAGGTTCGCCCAGTCGGCCTGAGCCTCGAAGCCGTCGCCGGCCGCGGAGACCAGGTCGTCCGGCACGCCGCTGCGTCCGGCATCGCGGAGTAGTTGCTGCACTGCCCGCTCGAGCTCTTCGTAGCCGCCCTCGCCGAAGCGATGGTGTCGGATCCGACCCTCTGCGTCCGCGACATACGCGGCCGGCCAGTAGCTGTTGCTGAAGGCACGCCAGATCCCGTAGTCGCTGTCGAGCGCGATCGGATACTCGACCTTCATGTCGCTGACGGCTTGACGGACGTTGTCGACGTCTCGCTCGAACGGAAACTCCGGCGTATGGACGCCGACGACGACCAAGCCGTGCTCTCCGTACTTGTCTGCCCAGGCGCGGACGTACGAGAGCGTCCGAAGCCAGTTGATGCAGGTGTACGTCCAGAAGTCGACCAGGACGACTTGCCCGCGGAGGCCCTCCGTCGTGAGCGGCGGCGAGTTGAGCCAGCCGGTCGCGCCGTCGAACGACGCCAAGCGGCCCTCGCTCGCCAGCTCTGTCCCTCCGAGGAAGCGGCCCAGCTTCACGGCCCGGCTACGCCGTGGTAGCCCTCACCGGAGTGACCTGAACGCTGCTCGGACCTCCTCGGAAAAGAGCTCCGGCTCCTCCCAGGCGGCGAAGTGGCCGCCCCTGTCGGCCTCATGGAAGTAGGTGACGTTGGGGTATCCGGCCTCGACCCAGCTGCGCGGCGTGCGCCAGATCTCGCCGGGGAACGTGGTGAATCCGACCGGGAGCGAGACCGGCGGAGGAGCCTTGCCGCTCGCCTGAGCTGCGGCTGCGGCCTGTCCGTTCTCCCAGTACGACCGCGCCGCTGAGGTGCCGGTGCCGGTCAGCCAGTACAGCGTGATGTTGTCGAGGATGTTGTCCCGCGTGAGATTGCCCGAGGGCTTCCCGTCGACAAAGGCGCCGGCGATCTTGTGGTAGGCGTCGGTGTCGTGGTCGAGCATCCAGGCCGCCAGGGCGACGGGTGAGTCCAGCAGGGCGTAGCCGATCGTCTGTGGCCGCGTGGCCTGCTCCTGGAAGTAGCCGTTACCGCTCGTCCGGAAG
>JALYLK010000390.1 GCA_030774275.1 Actinomycetota bacterium | reverse complement strand
GCCGCGGCAGTACCGGAGGAGATCGTCTCCTCGTCCTCGCGGCCGGGAGTCCGCAGATGGACGTGCGGGTCGACGAACGCCGGCGCGAGCACAAGCCCTTGCCCGTCGACGACGCGGTGGGCGTTCGTCTCCAGGTTGGTGCCGAGTTGCGCGATCGTGCCGCCGTCTATACGGACGTCGAGAACCGCGTCGAGCCCCGCGGCGTTGTCGATCACGTGCGCGCCGCGGATGACGAGGTCGTCGCTGCCGTGCTTGCCGAACAGCATCACGCGGCTCCGATCTCGTGCACAACGGCTGACTGGACGCCGGCCGGCCCGTGCGTGAGCAGGTCGTAGAGCACCGCCATGCGGACGACGAGGCCGGAGCGCACCTGCTGTTCGATCAGCGCATCGGCCGCGTCGGCCACCACCGGGTCGATCTCCACCCCGCGGTTCATCGGCCCGGGGTGCATCACCTTCTGGCCGGGCCGCAGCCGCTCAGGCGTTACACCCCAACGCGCCGTGTACTCGCGCAGCGAGGGGACGTAGTTTGCGCCCTCGGCCATCCGCTCTTGCTGCATCCGCAAGACGTAGACAACGTCGGCGGCCTTGATGGTGTCGATCTCGTACGAGACCTCGCAGCCCATCGCTTCGATCCCGCGCGGGATCAGCGGCGGAGGACCGACCAGCGTCACCCGCGCGCCCATCAGTGCGAGCGCCTGGATGTTCGAACGCGCGACGCGCGAGTGGAGAACATCGCCGACGATCGCCACATGCAGGCCCTCGATCCGACCGAGCTCCTCCTGGATCGTGTAGAGGTCGAGCAGCGCCTGGGTCGGGTGCTGGTGTTTGCCGTCGCCCGCGTTGACGATGTGCGCGCCGGTGTGGCGCGCCACGAGCTGGGGCGCGCCGATCTGCGGGTGGCGGATCACGATCACGTCCGGGTCATAGGCCCCGAGCGTCAGCGCCGTGTCCTTCAGCGACTCGCCCTTGTCGACCGACGAGCCGGTGGACTTGATCGACATCGTGTCGGCCGAGAGACGCTTGGCGGCGAGCTCGAAGCTCGACGAGGTGCGGGTCGAGGACTCGTAGAACACGTTGACCACCGTCTTGCCGCGCAGCGTCGGCAGCTTCTTCAGCTCTCGCTCGAGCGAACGTTCGAAGTTGCGCGCTGTGCCGAGCAGCCGCTCGACGTCCGCCCGCTGGAGGTCGCCGATCGAGATCAGGTGCCGCCGCGGCGGCTCCTTGGGCGGGAGCAGGTCCTCCCGCATGACGCGGATTTCAGCCATTCGGGGATGCCTCCTCGGAAGCCTGGATCAGCAGGACCTGGTCGATCTCGTCGACCTCGACGAGCTGCACCTGGATGCGCTCGTCTCGATGGGTGGGGAAGTTCTTGCCGACGTAGTCGGGGCGGATCGGCAGCTCGCGGTGGCCGCGGTCGGCGAGCACCGCAAGCTGGACGCGCGCGGGGCGCCCGTAGTCGAACAGCGCCTCGACGGCGGCGCGGATCGTGCGGCCCGTGTAGAGGACGTCGTCGACGAGGACGCACGTGATCCCGTCGAGCGGGAAGTCGAGCTTCGAGTCGCGCACGAGCGGCTGGGCGTGCTGAGGCGCCTCGCGGCCGCGGACGTGGACGTCGTCGCGGTAGAAGGTGATGTCGAGCTGGCCGAGTGCGACTTCGCTACCCGTGAAGTCGGCGATCCGCCGCCGCAGCCGCTGAGCGAGCGGGACGCCGCGCGTGTGGATGCCGACGAGCGCGAGCTTGTCGAGGTCCGGGTTCGCCTCGATCATCTCGTGCGCGATCCGTGAGAGCGTCCGCTCGACCGCGTCGTGGTCGAGGAGGACCTTCTCGCGCTCCGTGTGCGTCACGCTCACGCGCGCAGACGCGGTCGGACGAGGGCAGGCAGGGTCATTCACACTCCTTTCCGGCCTCACTGGACCGGGTTAAAGGGGTTCGTGGTCGGGCGGGAGACTAGCGTGTCCTGCGGACGGCACGCGAATGGACGGCGGCGGCGTTCGTTGCAAACGCGTTGAACGGTCTCAGTCGGGGCGACACCGACCGACTATCCTCCGGCCCGTGGAACAGCACGCTCTCGACCGCTTTGCCGACCTCGCCGTCGACTTCAGCGCGAATGTCCAGCCGGGCCAGATCGTCGCGATCGAGGCGGAGACGGGCATGGAACCGATCGTCCGCGCGGTCGCCCAGCGGGCCTACGAGCGCGGGGCCCGCTTCGTCGACCCCACCTATTTCGACCCGTATGTGAAGAGAGCGCGCCTACAGCACGCCGCCGAAGACACGCTCGAGTTCGTGCCCGAGTGGTTCGGGAACCGGATGCTCCAGCTCGGAGAAGTGCACGCCGCGCGGATCATCTTCGTGCCTCGCGTCTCGCCCGGAATCCTGAACGGAGTCGACCCGAAGCGGGCCGGCCGCGACCAGCTTCCTGATCTTCGGGAGCGGCTTGTGATCATCAACAAGCGGCTCGTCAACTGGACGATCATGCCCTACCCCACTCAGCCCTGGGCAGATCTGGTCTTCCCCGACCTCGCCGGCGAAGCTGCGCTCGCGCGGCTGACGGAAGAGCTGATGCACGTCTGCCGACTCGACGAGGACGACGCGGTCGCCGCTTGGCGTGAACGCAACGAAACGCTGCACTCCGTCGCCGCACGCCTGACCGAACAGCACTTCGATGCGATCCGCTTCGACGGGCCGGGAACAGAGCTCACGGTCGGCCTTCTCCCCACCTCGATCTGGGAAGGCGGCTCGACGACGACGATCGACGGCGTCGAGCACCTGCCGAACGTCCCGACAGAAGAGGTGTATACGACGCCGGATCCGACCCGGGCCGACGGGGTGGTGCGGGCAACGAAGCCGCTCGACGTCGGCGGCACGATCGTCAGCGGCCTCGAGGTGCGCTTCGAGCGGGGTCACGCCGTCGACATCCAGGCGGACAGCGGCGCCGAAGTGCTACGCGAGCGGGCCGCCTACGACGAGGATGCCTCCCGGCTTGGAGAGCTCGCGCTCGTCGACCGCGAGGGCCGGATCGGCACCCTCGGGACGACCTTCTACAACACGCTGCTGGACGAGAACGCCGCCAGCCACATTGCGCTCGGCAACGCCTACGAGATCACGGTCGGCCCCGAAGACGTGCCGAACATCAACAAGAGCGCGATCCACGTCGACTTCATGATCGGCGGCGACGACGTCCGGGTGACCGGCATCACCCGGGACGGCGACGAAGTCCCGGTCCTGCTCGGCGGGACCTGGCAGATCTAGCCAGCGCGCTGTCCCTTGGAGGCATGCCCCGGTGCCAGGCATCGGGACCGGTCCGCAGGAGGCAACCGAGCCCGCAGTGGAGCGTCACGTCGAGCCCGCGACCGCCGTTCGTACTGCCCCGCCGGGCCGTGTCCTGGTGCCAGGCACGGGGACACGCCCGGTTCAGACGTCTCGGATCGCGCCGCGGATCGCGCCTTCGTGCTGCTGGAGGTCGCCTTCGGACATGCCGTGGACGCTCATCGCGTGATCGGCTGCCTGGGCCATCACTTCTTCCTCACTGTCCCCGTTGATCTGCGCGCCGCAGTCGAAGCCCACGTCTGCGCAATTGAGCTGCTTCGCCATGGTTCCTCCTCGGTCGAGTGGCGGGACCTTAACGCCGCGCAAAGGCCAACAGGTACCGGAGCTCGAGCCTGACTCTGGCGGGAAGCTCGCGCTCCGCCTTCGCGGTTCCGGCTCGGAGCTCGTCCTCGTCGAGCAGATCGAAGGTCGAGATCGAACGCCCACGGATCCGCTCCAGCGCGACTTCTCGGGTCAGCTCGGCTTGCTGCACCAGGCGGACGAACCGCGGAGTCTCGAAACCCGCGGCCTGCAGCTCGTCGGTCAGCTGTTCGGGTGATGGATGGCGCTCCAGATCGATCTCGGGGATCGAGGGGAAGAACTCGTTCTGCCAGTAGCTGGTGAAATGCTCCGGCGCGAAGGTGACGATCGACACCCGCCCGCCCGGGGCGAGCACGCGTTCGAGCTCCGCGAATGCGAGCCGGCGTTCGATCAGGTGCACGACCGTCCAGAGAACGGCAGCGTCGAAGGAGGCGGCCTTGAACGGGAGGCGCTCGGCCTGGCCGAGCTTCAGGCCCACCGCTGACGGAACGCGCTTGCGCGCCTCGGCGAGCATCTCCACCGAAGGGTCGACGCCCCAGACACGGGCCAGACCCCGTTCCGCAAGCAGGCGGGCGAACTTGCCGGTACCGCAGCCGACGTCGAGCACCCGGCCGCCGCGTAGCTCCCCCTCGCGGACGACGAGCTCGAAGACCTCGAGCCAGTTCTCGTCGACAGGCCGCAGGCGGTCGTAGTCGGCGGCGCGTGCGCCGAAATCTGGACTACGCGTCGCTGACCAGCTCGTCAGGGTCGGTCAGCGACTCGATCGCGTGCTGGGCAGCCTCGAGAGAGTCCTCAGGAACAAGCACCTTCTGGGGCGTGTCCTCGGCCGCCTGCGGATGGTGCTCGACCGCCGGCTCGAGCTCCGACACGATCCCGACCTGGCCGAGGATCGTCTGCAACTCCTCGGCCTCTGCGATGTCCTCGGCGAGCGCGACCTGCACGAGCTCGGTCACGGGACCGCCTCTTCGCGCTCGGGCTCCATGACCTCCTCGCGGCGGCGGCGGACACCACCCCTGACCAGCCGAGGCGAGCCCCGTTCCGAGAACGGCACGTCGATCACGTCGAAGTCCTTCGGCACCACCGTGTCGGGGAAGATCGTACGCGCTTCGCGGGCTATCTCAGGCCCGAAGTAGCGATTCGACAGGTGCGTCAGCGCCAGGAAGGACACGTCGGCATCGCGCGCGAGCTCCGCGGCCTCCAGCGCAGTCGAATGGGCGGTCTCCCGCGCGCGCTCGCGTTCCTCGTCCAGAAACGTGGCTTCGTGGACGAGCACCTCGGCCTCACGCGCGGCTTCGAGGACGACCGGCGACGGAGCCGTGTCACCGGCCAGGACGACCTTCCGCCCCGGTCGCGGCGGCCCAAGTACCGCGTCGGGGGTCACCACGCGCCCGTCCTCCAGCTCGATCGACTCCCCACGCTGCAGCAACCCGCGCTCCGGGGGGTCGACGCCGAGCGCGTCCGCGGCCTCGACGTCGAAGCGGCCCGGCCGCGGGCCTTCGACAAACGCGTACCCGACCGCCGAGACTCCGTGCGCCGGCGCAAAGGTCGTCAGGTTGTAGCCGTCACGCTCGAGCACGTCGCCTGCCTCGAGCTCCTCCAGCCGAATCTCGTACGTCAGCTTCCCGAAGATCCGCTTCAGCGAGGAGAACAGGTGGACGAGACCCGGCGGCCCGTAGATCGTCAGATCGACTTCGCGCCCGCGGAGCGCGAAGGTCTTGAGCATCCCGGGCAGGCCAAGGTAGTGGTCGGCGTGGTAGTGCGTGAGGAACACCTCGCGCAGCTCGACGAGGCCGACGGTCGAGCGGAGCATCTGCCGCTGTGTGCCCTCCGCGCAATCGAAAAGCAGGCGCTCGCTCCCGCGACGGACCAGCAGCGCGGATGGCGCCCGTTGCGCCGTCGGCACCGAGCCGGAAGTGCCGAAGAAGACGAGGTCGAGGTCCACGGGCGCAAGTGTAGGCTCGCGCGGTGGAAAAGACTGACGTCCCTCCAGCGGCCGCGAGCGAGCACGCGCGCGAGCAGCTCGAGCGGCCCGTCGACCCTCGACTCTACGACGAGATCCGCGCGCTCTGGAAGCGCCATTCGATCGCGGAGGAGAGCCGCGATCTGGCCGGCCTGATCGCGACGCTCGCCGAGGACTGCGTCTATGAGATCCCCGCGTGGAAACAGCGCTGGGAGGGGCACGCCGGCGCCATGCGGTTCTACAACGGCCTACTCACGGCCTTCCCGGACATCCACTTCGCGCTGACTGAGATCGTGATCGGCCCGCAAGGTGTCTCCGAGGAGGCCCTCGTCACGGCCACGCACGAACGCGAATGGCTCGGGATGGCCGGGACCGGGCAGCGCCTCCAGTTCAGCGTGGTCATCTTCTTTCCCTGGAACGCGGAACAACGTCTGTTCGCGGGGGAGCGCATCCACCTCTCCGGGCTTTAATCAGGGCAGGACAAGCTTCTGCCCGGGCCAGACCACGGTCCCCTCGAGACCGTTTCGCTGCTCGAGGCGGTAGATCGCGCCACGCGGGTCGCCGCCATAGTGGGAGCTGGCAATCGACCAGAGCGTGTCGTACGGCTTCACCGTGTAGATCTGCGGCTTGCCGGCGCCGTTCGAAGAATGCGCCGCGATCGCCCAGATGACGAGGCCCGCGAGGAGAACTCCTATGAACTTGGCGAACATATGTTCGCCAGTTTAGAGCGAACACGTGTTCGTGTCAAGAGCCGCGCAGCACCTTGAGAAGCGCGTCGAGGATCTCCCGCCGCCGGCGCAGCGCGGCCTTTCGCTCTTTTGCACTCAGACGCCTCTCCCGATCGTCTGAATCGCGCTTTCCGCCCATCGCATCCAAAGATGCGAGCGCGAGACGAAACTAGCGCGCGTCAGTTAAACCGTTGAGAAATTGCCCGTCCCGGTAGACGACTTCGCCGTCCGCGAAGACCTCGCTGCCGGACCGGAGGTCGCAGATCAGATCCCAGTGCAGGGCCGAGCGGTTCAGGCCCCCCGTTTCCGGATACGCGGTTCCGAGCGCGAGGTGGATCGTCCCGCCGATCTTCTCGTCGAAGAGAGTGTTGCGCGTGAAGAGCTGCACGGCCTCGTTGAGGCCGAACGCGAACTCGCCCACCCGCCGCGCCCCGTCGTCCATCGCGATCATCTCGCGGAGGAAGTCCTGGCCACGCGTCGCGGTCGCCTCGACCACCTCGCCGCCTTCGAAGCGAAGCCTGACATCGTCGACCTCGCGAGAGTTGAAGACCGCTGGATAGGTGAAGCGGATCTCGCCATCGACGCTGGACTCGACAGGTGCAGTGAAGACCTCGCCGTCCGGGAAGTTCTCCTGTCCGTTCGACGGAATCCAGGTTCTGCCCTCGGTGACGAGTCGCAGGTCTGTTCCCTCCGCGACGATTCGCAGCTCGCTTTTCGTGGCCAGGAAGTCGGCGACGCCCGTAAGCCGTTCACCGAACTCCCGCCAGCGCGCGACGGGATCCGGATCGTCCAGCAAGCCCGCGCCGAAGACGAAGTCCTCGTATTCGGCGAGTGACATCGAGGCATCCTGCGCGGCAGCCTCGGTCGGGTAGGCGCTGAGCACCCAGCGCAGCTCACCGGCCGCCGCGCGCTCGAGGTAGCGGTTCCGGAGTCGCTCGGTCGAACGGTGTTGCCGCGCCTGGCGCGCGGGATCGATCCGCGAGAGCCGCTTGGTGTTTCCAGGCGCCTCGAGCACGATCCGGACGTCGACGGTCTCGATGTCGTCCGCGCGGGCCGGATTGACCCAGTCGAGCTGCTCGTCGCTCCCGAGCTCGAGCAGGTTTTCGCTCATTTCCTCGAGCGAGACGCGTGGGAGCGGATGCCCGCCGGCCTCGAGCACACTGCGGTAGACCTCGACGAGGAGTGGTGCGGCGTGCGTCGTCGACTCGAGCGTGACGAGATCGCCTTTGCGGACCCCGGCGCAAAAGCCGACCAGCACGTCCGCCATCCGCTCGTGCCGGCTATCGGACATGTGCCACCGTTCGTGCCGCCTGCGGCTCCCGCAGGAAGCGCCCGTTCTGCCAGACGAGCTCGCCGTCCGCGTAGACCTCACCGTCGCGGCGGAGATCGCAGATCAGATCGAGATGGAGCGCGGACCGGTTCAGGCCGCCGAGATCCGCGAATCCCATCCCGAGCGCCAGGTGGATTGTGCCGCCGATCTTCTCGTCGAAGAGGATGTTGCGGGTGAACCGGTCGATCTCGTAGTTGAGGCCGAAGGCAATCTCGCCCACGCCGCTTGCGCCATCGTCCAGGTCGAGCAGGGACTTCAGGTACGCCTCTCCCCCGCCCGCCTGCGCCGCGACCACGCGCCCGTCCTCGAATCGCAGCCGTATGTCGTCGATCTCCCGGCCACCGAAGACGGCGGGAAACCGGAACCTGATCGTGCCGTTGATCCCCGTTTCGACGGGGCTCGTGTAGATCTCGCCGTCGGGTAGGTTCCGCAGTCCATGCGCTGGCCGCCAGGTCCGGTCCGCGACAACGACCCTCAAATCGGTGTCCTCGCCGACGATCCGCAGCTCCCGAACCGCGCCAAGCTCCTCGGCGCGCGCCCCGAGCTCTTCGCCGATCCGGCGCCAGTGGCCGACGGGGTCGTCGTCGAGCACATGGCAGGCCCGGAACACGAAATCCTCGTAGTCGGCCAGCGACAGGTCGGCATCCTGGGCGTGGGCGTCGGTCGGGCAAAGCGTGCCGCACCAGCGCAACTCCCCGCGCGAAATCCGCTCCTGGCCACGCAGCGCAACCTGGCGTCGAGCCGCGAGCTGCTTCTGCCGGCGCTCCGGGTCGGCGCGCGAGAAGGAGCGCGTGTTCGTCTCCGACCAGATCGTGATCGCCGCATCAATGGTGTCGATCTCCCGCAACGCCATCGGCGAGACGAACGAGATCTGCTCGTCCGATCCGTGCGCGACGAGGAGCTCGGTCAGCCCACTGAGGCTGAGGGTGGCGTAGGCGTGAACGCCGCGCTCGATCGCCCCCCGGTGCAGCGGCAGAATAAGCGGCGCCGCGACAGCGTTGGCGTCGATCCGCAGGACCCGGCCCGGCTCGAGAGCGAGCGAGTGGTCGAGCACCAGCTCGGCGAGCCGGTCGTGGCGGGGATCCTTCATCCGCCGCTCACAATAGGCGAACCTCTATCTGCGGGCCTTGAGCTTGAACGGCTTGCTCACGGAGCTGAAGGAGCGCTGCGGATTCATCGAAGCCGCGAGTCGGATTCCATACACGTACCAGCCGGCACGCTTCAACCGGTTTTTCGGCAGGGCGACGAGCTTCGACTGGTAGGCGATGACCTTCCCTTTGACCCCGAGCAGCGGCTTGGTCCGCGGGTTGGCAAGCGACTTCAGCACAGCTGCTCTCGCCTTTGCGGTCAGCTTCGCCGATCCGAGCCGGAAAACGCCGGCTTTGTACGTCGCGTCTTCTTGCGCGGTCGCGCGGAAGCGCCAGAGCCTGTTGTTCCAACCCTTGGTGCGGATGTAGCCGAAAGCGACCGCGCCGCCGCTGACCGTCGTCGTGTGGAGCCAGCCGGGCGGCGTCAGGGCACAAGTCCCGTGGGTCTGCGCGATCGCGTTCTTGACAGAGCCGTACGAGGGTCGCTTCGAATCGTCGAGCCGCATCAGGCCGCTCTGCCAGCGCCCGAGGTCCTGCTCGTCGATCAGGTGGAAAAAGCTAAGCGACCGCACATCGGGATCGCAGCTGACGAAGCGGATGATGTCCGAGTAGTACTGGGCCTGAGTGCCCTCGTCGATCGGCGTGACCGTCTCCTTGCCGGTGTAGAGCGTCTGCAGCGAGGCCGGGATCGCCACCTGCCAGCCGGTCTCGTCGAGGTCGAGCTTCAGCGCTTTTGCCGGCGCCGGCTTGCCGCGCTCGGCGAAGACCGTCTGCGCGGTGCCGTTGAAGGCGTCCCAGGCGGCCTGCTTGATCCTGTCGAGATTCGGAATGCCCGCCTTCGGCCACGGATAGCCCTTCAGCGGCGGATCGTTGTTCTGGTTCGGGTACGGGTGGAAGCCGAGCTCGTCCATCAGCGGCTTGTCCCGCTTGCTGGCCCGGTAGGCGACGCCCACGTCGTGGAGGAAACGGACCGGCGAGGTCGAGACGTTGTCGGTGGCAAAGGGGTTGTCGTTGCCCCGCGGGGAAAGGCCGATCCCGATCACGTTGATCGACGGATCGACGCCCTTGAGGGCATCGTAGGAGGCCGCCAGCAGCGGCTCGTAGGCGACGCCCGACGCGCCCGCTCCCGTGGTCGTGAACTGGGGCTGCCAGAAGCGCGGCTGGTTCGGCTCGTTGCCGATCACGTAGTCCTTGACGATCGGGTACGTCG
>JALYLK010000389.1 GCA_030774275.1 Actinomycetota bacterium | reverse complement strand
GTTCAATGTCCTGCGTGGCGAAATGAGCCTGGTCGGCCCGCGTCCGCTACCGCTGCGCGACTACGCCCAGCTCGAGGACTGGCATCGCAAACGGTACAACGTGCTCCCCGGAATCACTGGCTTGTGGCAGATCTCGGGCCGCTCGAACCTCAGCTTCGACGACCTCGTCCGGCTCGATTTCTACTACCTCGAGAACTGGTCCCTCTGGATGGACATCTCGATCTTGGTGAAGACGATCCCAGCCGTCGTCAACGGCGTCGGCGCATACTGAGCAGGTGAAATCCCCGAAGATCCTGGCTGTCGCGTCTGCGGTCGACCTCGACTTCCGCTACGGCTGCACCCCGGCCTGGTGGCAGCTCTGGAAGGGTCTCTATGAGGCCGGCTGCGACCTGATCGTGACGCCCTACCGTGGGCGGCCGATCGAGGCTCCCTGGTGGCGGACCGAGCCCAACCCGTGTTACCGAGAGGCCGAGCTCTTCGCGGCCGCGCGGAACTCGGTCGCCCGACTGAAACGCGACACGCACCTGCGCCGGGCCGAGGAGGATCCTCCTGATTCCGCGAGCGACAAGCTCGTGCGGCAGGCCATCCGGAGCTGGGTGACGCCGCGCTGGCGCCGCCACCTCGAGCGGATCCTCGAGCGGGAGCGGGACGTGGACGCGGTCGTCGTCTTCACCGTCCCGATGAGCCACTTCCGGGGTATCCCGACGGCGCTTCGAGAGCGCTTTCAGGTGCCGATCGTCTACTACGACGGCGACGTGCCGATGAGCCTGCCTGAGTTTGGCGGCATGGACACCGGCTTCAACATCTATCACGGGGCCGACCCGTCCGAGTATGACCTCGTCGTGTCCAACTCCGAGGGCGGCCTTGGACGGCTCCGCGAGCTTGGAGCACGTCGGGCTGAGGCGGTCTTCTGGGGCGCCGATCCCGAGCTCTTTGCACCACTTCCCGTCAAGAAGGAGCGCGACATCTTCTTCTACGGCTACGGAGACAAGTTCCGGCGGGAGTGGATGGAGGCGCTCGTCGGC
Source organism: Actinomycetota bacterium (assembly GCA_030774275.1). Taxonomy (GTDB): domain Bacteria; phylum Actinomycetota; class Thermoleophilia; order Gaiellales; family Gaiellaceae; genus 13-2-20CM-68-14. Next base: position 2,588 of record JALYLK010000389.1, on the reverse strand, counting down.
GAACCGAGTAGGCGTCTTTCGGAGGTCGACTTCGCGCTCGGTGGGCGCGACTTCCTCGGTGACATCGGACGTGCGCGTGTCATCGGCGATGTCCCGTTCAACGCCTTCAACCGAGCTATCTCGGCGAGTCGCATCAACCTGAATATCACGCGGCGCTCGCACGCCACTGTCTGGGCCTCCTCCACGAGCCGCCCGTTCGAGCTCGCCGCGGCAGGCGCGGCGATCGTCTCGAGCCCTGTCGAGGGGATCGAGCGCTGGTTCGAGCCCGGGCGGGAGCTGGTCGTCGTCAAGGATGCCGACGAGGCGGAGCGGGTCTACAGCGAGCTTTTGGCGGATCCGGCCGCAAGGGAGGAGCTCGGGAGGCGAGCGCGCGAGCGAGCCCTCGACGAGCACACGTACGTGGCCCGTGCGAGGCAGCTGCTCGAGCTGATCGGGCTCCGTGTTCCGGAGGCCGTCGAGCTGGCTCGTGGCTGAGCTCGCGCAACCTGCAGTGGTGACCGCCGAGCCTGAGCTCGCTCGCCGACGGCGGATAGCGATAGTTCCGGCCTTCAACGAGGAGCAGACGGTCTCGCGCGTGGTTGAAGAGATCCGCGCTTTCGATCCCGGCTTCGCGATCGTCGTTGTCGACGACGGCTCCATCGATCGCACGGGCGTCGTGGCAGAGCGATGCGGCGTGCAGGTTCTCCGGCTGCCATTTAACCTCGGTATCGGCGGGGCCGTCCAGACCGGGTATCAGTACGCGCTGGACAACGGCTTCGACCTCGCAGTCCAAGTGGACGGAGACGGCCAGCACAATCCACAGGAGATTGCGCGCCTGGTCGGGCCGATCCTGGACGGCAATGCGGACATGGTCGTCGGCACCCGCTTCGTGGAAGGCGGCGGCTACCGCGGCACGAGGCTGCGGCGGGTCGGGATCCATCTCTTCGCAGCGCTCGTCTCCCTAATGGTCGGGCAGCGCGTGACCGACACGACCTCCGGCTTTCGCGCCGTCAACCGCAAAGGGATCCGGCTCTTCGCCTCCGACTACCCCCACGACTATCCCGAGGTTGAGGCCACCGTTCTGGTCGCGCGCCACCGCCTGCGGATGGTGGAGGTGCCGGTGGCGATGAGAATCCGCGAGACCGGCAGCTCTTCGATCACGGCGCTGCGCTCGGTCTACTACATGGTCAAGGTATTGCTCGCCCTCTTCATCGGGCTCTTTCGCCGTTACTCGACGCCGTTGGAGGAACCATGACGCCCTTCCGAGTCTCGATCGCTGCCGCAGTCGCGGCGGTGATCCTCTTGCTCGTTGTCCTGGAGTTGATCCGCAGCCGTCGACTGCAGGAGCGTTACGCCCTGCTCTGGCTACTGACCGGGATCGTGATCCTCATCCTCGCCGCCTGGCGCAGCGCACTCGCGCGGCTCGCCGACCTCGTCGGCATTGCCTACCCGCCTTCCGCTCTCTTTGTGCTGGCCTCGATCTTCGTCATGGTCGTTCTGCTCCATTACTCGACCGTGATCTCGAAGCTCTCCGACCAGAACCGGATCCTCGCGCAGCGTCTCGCGATGCTCGAGCACAACCTGCGCACTCGAGACGAAGACTAAGAGGCCGCGTAGCTGGGAGCCTCAGCGCGGTACCAGGCGACCGTGCGCTCGATCCCCTCACGGAGGTCCGTCCCCGCCCTGAAGCCGAAGAGCCGCTCCGCGCGCGAGACGTCGAGTTGCCGACGCGGCTGGCCGTTCGGCTTGGACGTATCCCACACGATCTCGCCCTGATAACCCGTCAGCTCGGCGACAAGCTCAGCGAGGTCGCGGATCGCGATCTCCTCACCCGTGCCGAGGTTGACCGGCCCGGGGCCGTCGTAGCGCTGGCCGGCGAGGTAGATCCCCTCGGCGCAATCCTCGACGTAGAGGAACTCCCGCGTCGCCGATCCGTCGCCCCAGAGGACGACCTCCCGCTCGCCGCGATCCTGTGCCTCGATCATCTTCCTGACCAGCGCTGGAATCACGTGTGAGTTCTCGAGATCGAAGTTGTCGCCCGGCCCGTAGAGATTGACCGGGAGCAGGTAGATCGCGTTCAGGCCGTACTGCTCGCGGTAGGCCTGAGCCCCGACGAGCAGCGCTTTCTTCGCGACTCCATACGGCGCGTTGGTTTCTTCCGGATAGCCGTTCCAGAGGTCGTTCTCGCTGAATGGCACCGGTGCGAACTTCGGGTAGGCGCAGATCGTCCCGAGCAGGACGAGCTTGCCGATGCCGGCGAGGCGGCTCTGCTCGAGGACGTGCGTGCCCATCAGCAGGTTGGCGTACCAGTAGCGGCCCGGGTTCGCGCGGTTGGCACCGATCCCGCCGACCTCGGCGGCCAGATGGAAAACAAGCTCTGGTCGCGCGTCGGCGAAGAGCCGCTCCGCCTCGTCGGCAACGGTGAGGTCGTAATCCTGCCGTCGCGCGACGAACGGCTCGTGCCCCGCCTTTCGCAGCCGCTCGACGAGGCGGCTGCCGAGGAAGCCTCCGCCGCCGGTGACCAGGACGTTCATCGCGCGGGCAGCGGCGGCTTGCCGACCGGCATCCAGTCGACGCGGCCGATCCAACGGTCGCGGTTGGCCGCGTAC
>JALYLK010000388.1 GCA_030774275.1 Actinomycetota bacterium | reverse complement strand
AGCGTCAGCGCGAAGAAACCCTCGGCCCCGATTACGAGGCCGATCAGCGAGCCGGACGTCGTGAAGGTGTGCAGCAGCGGCGGCAGCGCCACCGAGATCGTCGTGATCGAGAAGGCGAGCCCGAAGGCGCCGAGGCCGAGCGTCCACAGCAGCCGCCGCTGGACCGGCTGCAGCGTGGCCAGCTCGTGCGAAGCCGTCCGGGTGGCCATCAGGCGGGAGCGGCCGCCCTGTCTGCGGCAGCCAGGCCGCCCGCAACGATCTCGACGACCGCCCACTCGGCCCGTGCAACGTCTTCTTCGCTGTCGGGTAGCTGGCCGAACGCCCAACCCGTGAGGATCTCCTCCAGGGCGCCGTACCAGATCGTCGCCGTCAGCCGGGCGTCGACGTCCTCCCGAAACTCACCGGTCTGCTGGCCCCGCTCGACGATTCTTTGCAGCGCCTGGTAGGCGAGATCGATCTCATCGGTCTCCTGCTGGACCTGGGAGCTCCGCGTCACCTCTCTGACGAGCACGCGCACGAGCTCCGGATCGCGTTTCCAGGTCCGAAGCACGATCTCGGTCACCTTCCGCACCTGCTCGCTCGCCGGCTCGTCGAGTTGCTCGACAGAACGAATCGTCGCGAGCATCGCGCCCCACGTCTCCCGGAAGATCGCCTCGAGCAGAGTCTCCTTCGAGCGGTAGTAGTGGTAGACGAGCCCATAGGCGACACCGGCCTCCTTCGCGATGTCGCTGACGCGGCAGGCGTGGTAGCCCTTGCGGGCGAAGGCCCGCACCGCCGCCTGCAGGATCTGTCGCCGCCGCTCTTCCTGGACTTTCGAGCCCTCCGTCACCGACCGTTGAGTGTAGGAGAGGCGCCGGTTTGCGGGCAAATTCGGCGACGGATCAAGCGGCGAGACCCAGGGCTGCGTGGAGCTCGCGGAGCTCGGTCAGCTTCTCTTCGACTTCGGGATAGCGGTTCTCACGGTCGAGCAGGATGCCGCGCATGCCCACCGCGTTGGCGCCCTCGACGTCGTCCTCGATCGAATCGCCGACCATCACCGCGTCAGAGGGCTCGACGCCGAGCCGCTCGAGCGCTGCCTGGAAGATCGTCGGATGCGGCTTCGTCTTGCCATGGGCGCCCGAGCTGACCGCCGCATCGACGTCGAGCCCGTGGTGGGCCACGAAGTCGTCGAGGTTGCGTCCCGTGTTCGAGACGAGACCGACCTTGAGCCCCTGGGCACGCAGCACGGCGAGCGCCGGGAGGACGTCCTCGAAGATTTGGAAGTTGTGCGCATGCTCCCAGGCGTGAGTCATCTCGACCGCGCACTCGTAGGCGCGATCCGAGTTGCCCCCCATGCCGCGGACGATCTGCTCCGTGAAGAGCACCCAGACCTCCTCGTCGTGGTCGAGCTCCGGATGGCGCTCGAGCGTCTCGACGGCGCGTGTGCGCGCCTCGGCGTAGCGCTCGGGGTCGAGCTCGAGCCCGAAGCGAGCGCCGAGCCGCTGATAGCCCTCCGGTCCAAGATCAGGCCCGGGCTTGGCAATCGTGAAGTCCACGTCGAAGAGAACCGCGCGCAGAGGCATCACTCTGCTTGTAGCAGCCAGCGTGCGACCTCGACATGGCGCGGATGCGGCAGGTCCGTCCGTCCAGGCCAATTCGAGGCCGGGATGCACCGGCGCGAGAGGATAGCTTTGAGGCATGGAGGGGATCTCACAGGCCTCTGATCGCGGGCGCGCATTTCAGGCTCTGCGGCACCGCGATTTCCGGCTTTTGTTCACGGGCCAGGCGGTCTCGCTGGTCGGTGACGCGGCCTTCTTGACCGCGCTCGGTTGGAAGACGTTCACGATCGCCGGCGCCGGCAAGATCGGCCTCGTTCTCTCGGTTCAGGGTGCGGGCCTCCTGACAACCCTGCTGATCGGGGGCGCGCTCGCGGATCGTTACGAGCGGCGCCGGATGATGGTCCTCTCGGACGTCTGGCGTTTTGTGGCGGTCGGGATGCTCGCCGTTCTCGACGCGACCGGCCACCTCGGGCTGGGGTCGCTGGTCGTTCTGGCCGGACTGATGGGCCTCGGCGACGGGCTCTTCTACCCGGCGGTGGGCGGGATCATCCCGCTCGTCGTCGACCGTGCGCACCTTGCCTCGGCGAACTCGCTGATGGGAGTGGCCCGCTGGGGAGGCTTCGTGGTCGGGCCCGCGCTCGCGGGATTCCTGTACTACGGGGCGGGGTCGGCCTGGGTCTTCGCGATCGATGCGCTCTCGTTCCTCGTCTCCGGCGCGCTGATGCTGCTCGCACGCCCGCGGGCAGTCGAGGTGGAGCCGAGCGTCGGCACATTGACCGAGATCCGCGAGGGCGCGAACTATGTCGCGCGGATTCCCTGGCTCTGGGTGACCATCACCCTCTTCGCCGTCATCCTGATGCTCCAGCTCGCGCCACAGCAGGTGCTGCTGCCGAAGCTCGTCGCGGACCATTTCAACCGCGGGGTTGGCTCCTACGCGGCGCTCTCGGCCATGGTCGGAGTCGGCACCGTCTGCGGAACGCTTCTGTTCGGCCACCTGCAGCCGCGGAGGCGACGGGGCGTCCTCTCGTACTGGCTCTGGCTGATCAACAGTCTCGCGATCGCGGGCATGGCGCTGGCACCTTGGTACGCGCTCGCCGGCGGGCTAGCCCTCGTACGCGGAGTCTGCATCGGCTTCGGCGTCGCGGTCTGGGAGACGATGTTGCAGGAGATGGTGCCCGCGCGCCTGCTCGGACGAGTGATCAGCCTCGATTTCTTCGGCAGCTTCGGCCTGATGCCGATCGGCCTGGCGATCTGGGGCGGGCTCGCCGGTATCGCGCCCCCAGGGCCGATGATCGCCGCCGGAGCACTAGTCTCCGCCGGCATGATCAGTGTTGTGCTGACCCGCCCCTGGCTCCGAGCAGTCGAGTAACCGGCGATGGCGAGACGAGGGCCTGTCTACTGGAAGCCGCGATATGCGACGCGAGGCCAACGCCATCGTGCGTGGGTCAAGCAGCAAGCACGCCGAGAGGCCGCGCTCCGCAAAGACCGGGGACCTTCTCTGCTCTCGCGTTTTAGGGAGTGGCTGCGGAAATAGCTCGCAAAGTCTCGTTCTCGGAGAGCAACGGTCCCGCCGGCGGAGCCCGGCTCGGCCGGGCGGGAGCCGCACTCTCCGTGAGCGTTTCCAGCACCAAGAAGAAGGGGGCTCGCGGGGGAAACATGGTTTCCCCCGCGGTTTCATGGTTTCCCCCGCGTTAATCGGGGTGCCCAGATTTGAACTGGGGACCTCTCCGACCCGAACGGAGCGCGCTACCAGGCTGCGCCACACCCCGGAAAGGCAAGATTAGCCGAGGAAGTTTTCGATCGCCTCGGCGCAGATTTCGGGGCGTTCGCCAATTAGGAGATGACCGCAGTCGGCGATCACTCTAAGCGGTGCGTTGAGGCGGCGGGCGAACTCGAAGCCGTCGACCAGTGGCAGTTGGTTGTCTCGGGCTCCCCACAGGACCAGAGTTGGACAGCGCAGGGCGCTGAGTTCATGGCGAACGTCGTCGGCCACGACGGCACGGGCTGCGCTGACCGAGTCGCTCGTCAGGCGTGTGCCCTCGAGGAAGCCGTCGACGGCCTTCAGCGAGAGGGCCAACGGGTCGGCAGCGCCCCAGCGCCCGAAGACGGCGTAGCGCAGAAACGGGCTACCGGCGACGGAGTCCGCCCAGGGGGCAACGAGCCGGCGCGGGCCGATGATCCCGAGGATCCGGAGCCCGTATTTGGCGCGGCGCGTGGTCGACGAGATCCCGGCGCCGGCGGCGAGCACGAGCGCGCTCACGGCGTCCGGGCGGCGCAACGCCAGTCGCAGCGCGACGACGCCGCCGAGCGAGTGGCCGGCGAAAGCGGCCGGAAGCAGCTGCTCACGCTCGGCAACCGTGGCAAGCCGGTCGGCGAAGACGGCGAGGTTCGGCACCGCCGGCAGAGGCGTAGAGACCCCATGGCCGGGTAGCTCGGGTATGACCACCCGCCGCGTCCTGGCGAGAAGCGGGGCGATGTCGACCCAGTTCGCGGCGCAGCCGCCAAGCCCGTGGACGAGCACGACGGGCTCCCCGTCTGCCGGCCCTCCGATGAAATAACGGAGCCGGCAGGCCTTCACGTCGGCGAAGCGCTCCTCGAAGCCCGGAATCGGTTTTGCGTCCGTCACGTCGACAAACTATTCTTCGACTTGATGGACGACTTGGGAGGGCAGGACATTTGATTCCTGCCGGCAACAACACGAGAGCCGCGAGATGAGCTCGTCGCGCCCAAGCGCCGACGAGCTTTTTTGTTGCTCTCAAGCGAAGCGATGGGACAAGCTAGTCCCGCAGAAAATGCGGGGCATTTTCTGCGGCTACAAGGAGGCCATGAGATGCCGAATCACCTGACGCCCGAGGAGCTGTCGAAAGAGCTTGGGATCGATCGCCAAGAGGTGATCAAGGTCTGCATGCAGGAGTCGATCCCGATCTACCAGGGCAAGATCGACAAGACACTGTTCCAGGCTCAGCTCCAGGCGCTAGGCGCGATGCCGCAACATCACTGATCCGAGGAAAGTGCTGCGCACTTTCCTCGGCGCTGGTTTCTCCCATCGCCGCGCTCGGGAGGACCGGAAAAAGGACTACTTACGCGCGGCGACTTTGCGACGGGAGCCGCCCGACGAGGCGGCTTTCGTCTTCTTGGAGGCAGATTTGGCGGGCTCCTTGCCCTGCGCCTCGGCGACGCTCGCGCGGAGCGCCTCCATCAGGTCGATGACCGGCGCCTTCTCCTCTGCGGGCTCCGGGACTGCGATCTCTTCGCCCGCGAGCTTCGCGTCGAGCAGCGCCTTCAGATCGCGCCGGTAGTCGCTCACCAGCTCTCCGGGGTCGAAGTCCGCTGCCAGGCTGCCGATCACCTGGCGCGCCAGCTCGAGCTCGGCCTCCTTCACGTCGATCTCCTCGACGGCTTCTTCGATCTCTGCCTGGGAGCGGACATCCTCGGCGAGGAAAAGCGTCTCGAGGGCAAGCGCGTTGCCCTTGGGACGAATCAGGCAGAAGTGCTCGGCTCCCTGCCGGACGAACTTGCCGACGGCGGCCGTATTCGTCTCTTTCATCGCCTCGAGCAGGAGGACATAGGGTCGTCGCTGAGCTGCTGCGTCGGCCGGCGCGAGAAAGTACGTGCGGTCGAAGTAGATCGGATCGACCTGGTCGAGCTCGACGAAGCGCGTGATCGCGATCGTCCGCGAGTCGTCCGCGGTCTGAAGGGCTTCCAGGTCGGCATCCTCGACGAAGACGAACTGCCCCTTCGCCACTTCCCAGCCCTTGACGATCTCGTCGTTCGAGACCTCGCGATCGTGCTGAGGGCACCAGCGCTTGTTCTTGATCGGCGTCCCGCACTCGCGGTGCAGCATCCGGAACGAGACGTCCGACTGCCGCGCAGCCGGCTTGGTGGCCAGGGCCATCCCGACGGGGATGTTGACCAGACCGAAGCTGATGGATCCGTTCCAGATCGTCTTCATAATTTTCTACCGACCACTCGATTGTAGTGGGATGCAGGGAGTTCGCCGAGACGGCCTCGATCCCTGCCGTAGAGTCCTGGTTCTGAACACAAGTGCTGAGAAGACGATCGTGCGCCTCTGGCGCGATGCGGTTTCGGCCCGACGCACGGGGGCCGCATATCTCGTAGAGGCCGAGCCGGGTAGTTGGCAGGAGATCTCGTGGGACGAGGCGGCCCGAGCGGTCGACGAGCTCGCCAACGGGCTGCTTTCCCGCGGAGTGCGCAAGGGCGACGCTTTCGGGATCGTCAGCCGGACTCGGCTCGAGTGGACGCTTTTCGACTTCGCGCTCGCGCTCGTGGGAGCGATCACGGCCCCTGTCTATCCGAACAGCTCGGCCAAGGAGGCTGCCCACGTGCTTCAGCATTCCGAGGCCGTCGGTGCGCTGGCCGAGGACGAGGGCCAGCTCGCGAAGGTCGAGCCGCTCGGACTGGGCCACGTTCTGACCTTGGACGATCTCGACCGTCTGCGGGCCGAGGGGATCGCCTTCGCGCGAGAACAGCCGGACGCTCTAGACAAGGCCGCAGCCGCAATAGGGGAGGAGGATCTCTACACGTACATCTACACCTCCGGCACGACCGGGCCGCCCAAGGGCTGCATGATCCGCCACCGGCACTACTACGCCATGACCTCGTCCATCGAGCAGATCGAGGATCTCGGGCTCGGCGAGGACGTGATGCTGCTCTACCTGCCGCTCGCCCACAACTTCGGACGGCTGATGTCGCTCTGGGGCGCCTACTCGGGCTTCACGATCGCCTTCTGCCCGGATCCTTACGCCGTCGCCGACGTGCTCCCACAGGTCCGCCCCACACTGCTGCCCAGCGTGCCCCGTGTGTACGAAAAGGCGCAGACGGCGATCTCGTCGAAGCTCGAGGCAGCGTCGGGCCCGCGTCGATGGTTGGCTGACTGGGCGCTAGGCGTCGGGCGTCGGACGAGCGGCCTGCTGCAACAGGGGCGGCCGGTGCCACGCGGGTTGGCCTTGCAGCACCGGCTGGCCGACCGGCTCGTCTATTCGAAGGTCAAGGAACGCTTCGGAGGCCGGCTGCGGATTGGCATCTCGGGCGGCGCTCCGTTGGCCAAGGAGATCGCCGAGCTCTTTCACTCGTTGGACATTCTCATCCTGGAAGGCTGGGGTCTGACCGAATGCACGACGGCGGCGACCGTGAACAGACCGCGGCGCTTCCGTTTCGGCACGGTCGGGCCTGCCATGCCCGGTGCCGAGGTGAAGACCGCCGAGGACGGCGAGCTCCTAATCCGGAGCGAAACGGTCTTCGCGGGGTACCTCAAGGACGACGAGGCGACGCGCGCCGTCCTGACGGACGACGGCTGGCTCCGCTCGGGAGACGTCGGCAAGATCGACCAGGATGGCTTCGTGACGATCACCGACCGCAAGAAGGAGATCATTGTCACCGCCGGTGGCAAGAACGTCTCGCCACAGAACATCGAGCTCGCGCTCAAGGCCTCGAGGCTGGTCTCGCAGGCACTCGTCGTCGGCGACCGCCGCCCGTACGTGACTGCACTGATCACGCTCGACGAGGCCGAGGTAGCCAAGGCAAACGGAGACGTCCAGGCGCTCGTTCAGGACGCTGTCGACAACGTCAACCGCGACCTTTCGCGCTTCGAGCAGATCAAGCGCTTCGCGATCGTCCTGCGAGAGTTCAGCGCCGCGGAGGACGAAGTGACGCCAACCTTGAAGCTGAAGCGCCGGGTGATCGAGAAGCATTTCGCCGCCGAAATCGAGCGGCTTTACTCGGGCTAGATCCTTCTGGCCCCTACGTAGGTTGAGGCGTACCAGCCTGAGATGCTCGAGATCTTGACCACGTCGCCGGTGTGCGGCGCGTGTATGAAGGAGCCTCCTCCGACGTAGATGCCGACGTGGCCGAGCCCGTCGAAGAAGACGAGGTCCCCAGGCTGGAGCTGGTCGCGTGAGACCGGGCTGCCCATTCCGTACTGCGCATACGAGCTGTGGGGAAGCGAGACCCCGATCTGCGAAAAGGCGTACATGACCAGTCCCGAGCAGTCGAAGCCCGACGGCGATGCACCGCCCCAGACGTAGGGAGTGCCGAGGTAATGCTCCGCAATCGAGACGACGCTCGAGTGGGTCGCCGGCGGGGCGGGACCAACCGGCGTGCTCCCCCCAGTGCTCCCCGCACCGTCAGGCGACACGACGGGGGCGACGGTGCTCGCGAGCCCTGTCGCAGGCGCCTGCTGCTGCTGGGCGACAACCCGCGCAGCCAGCTCGCGGCGAAGCTGAGCCTGGCGCGCCGCCTCCTGCGCCTGCAGCTGCGCGATCTGGCCGCGGATCGACGAGAGCAGCGTGCGGCGCGCAGATAGCTGACCTTCGATCGACGCCTTGTCAGAAGCGCGCTGGCGGACGAGAGCCGCAGCCTGCGCGTTCGCGTGCTTCAAACGAACCTCCCGCGCCTTTACCTCGTTTTCGAGGTGGACGACCTGCGTGAGGACGTGGCTGTCCTGCGCCGAGATCCGGTTCGCGGTGTTGAAGCGGTTGACGAGGTCGTCGAGGCTGGACGCCCCGAGCAGGACCTCGAGCGAGTCGCTCTGGCCCCCCGAGGTGTAGAGCGATACGAGCCGGGCCGAAAGGGTCTGCTGCGCGCGTCCGAGACTCTGCTTGGTGACTTGAAGTTGTGCGTGATTCGCCTTCAAGTCGGCGCGAACGCGATTCAGCTTTACCGTCGCGAAGTTGTACGACTCGACCGCGCGCTCCAGGCTTGAATCGAGCTGTTGCACCTGGTTCATGACGCTCTGCGCTTCGGCCTGCTTCGAGGCGATCGACGGATCGGCGATTGCTGGCGCCGCCGCCAGCGCGGCCGCGAAGCAGAGAAGCATGACAGCCGGCGCCGTACGTCTACTCGAGCGGCGAATCGTTCCGGTCGCTGGGCTCGATCGGCGCCCCGGGAGGGGCCGGTTCGTCACAGGTTCGGCACCCTAGCAACCCGGTCGGACGGCCGCAACCGGCTTCCAAAGCCGTAAAGTGCGCATTGCGAGGGCCCGGAGCGGCCTAGAAAGGGGGTCTGCTAGCTTCCCGACCCGTGCGGGGAGACTCCCTTATTCGGCGTGGGCGCCTTTTCGCCCTCGCAGCCTGCTCCGTCGCCGCGGTGGGCATTGTCCTGCCAGCCAGCGGAGTCGGCTCCGGATCGCCGCTCAGGCAACAAGCACAGCGACTGACGCAGCAGAACAGCGCGATCGCAGCTCGATCTCGCGCGTCCGTGTTGACCCTCTACGCGCTTGACAGCCGCCTCTCGCGCGTGCAGGCGGAGCTCGCCTCACTGCACACACAGGCCGCTGCGCTCGAGCGCAGGCGGACCGAGACCCGGCGCGAGCTCGCCGTCGCCAAGCAGGTCTACACCGTGTCACAGGGGAATCTGGCCAATCGTCTGCGCACCGTCTACGAGCAGGGCGAGTCCGACCCACTGGCGATCGTGCTCGGCGCCAAGACGCTCGATGATGCGTTGTCGGCTCTCGAGATGGCCAAAGCCGCAACAGCGACGGACCGAACGGTCGTTACGCAGGTCCGAGCCAGCCGGGACAAGTACGTGGAGGTCGAGCATCGGCTTGCCGCACGCGCGCAAGAGCTGCGCACGCTCGAGGCAAGCGTGTCGGCCACGGCGAGCAGCCTCGCCTCTGCGAAGGCTCAACGGATCTCGTACCTCCGGAAGTTGGCGGCTCAGCGAAGCCTCAACACCGCCCAGATCGGGTCGCTCGAGTCGCGGGCGCAGGCGATCGAGGCGCAAGCGCGCCGCGTCGCGATCGAGCAAGCCGCAAGCACCCAAGCCGCTGCGCCCGTCGCCTCGGCGCCTGTCGCCTCGGCCCCCGCCACCGGCGGCGCGGGGACGCTCACCGTCACAGCGACGGCGTACACGCTGCCCGGGCACACAGCCACCGGCGCCCCAGTGGGTTACGGGGTCGTCGCAGTCGATCCGAGCGTGATCCCGCTCGGATCGCGGATGACGATTCCCGGCTACGGCGAGGGCGTCGCCGCCGATACCGGTGGGACGATTCAGGGCGCCGTGATCGATCTCTGGTTCCCGACGGCTGCGCAGGCAGCCGCCTGGGGCCGGCGGACGGTCACCATCACGTTTCACTGAGAGCCCCTTTCATGATGGAGCCTCGTCGCCGGGGTGCGATGGTCGGTTCCTGGCAAGGACGCAGGGAGTGCCCGTATCAGCCGATACGGGCGCGACCGAGGACGCGGCCAGGGGCCGTCCAGCGCGGCCCGGCGGCTCAGTGCTTCATTGTGAAAGGGGCTCTATACACTGATGCGGTGCCTGTGAGCCCCCTGGAGAGGAAGGGGATGAGGTGACCGAATCGATCGAGTCGATGGCAGCGGCGCAGGAGACAATCCCACGCGTTCTGCTCGTCGACGACCATGACCTCTTCCGGACCGGATTGCGCAACCTGCTCGAGGAGGAAGGAGTCGACGTCGTCGGCGAGGCCGCAGCCGGGGACGAAGCCCTCCGCCACGTGCGCGAACTGCAGCCGGACGTCGTCGTGATGGACCTGAACATGCCCGGGATGGGCGGAGTCGAGGCGACGAAGAAGATCATCGCCCACGCGCCGCTGACCCGCGTCGTGGTGCTGACGATCTCCGACCAGGACGCCGACGTGATGGACGCGATCTTCGCCGGCGCCTGTGGCTACCTGCTCAAGGACGCCTCGATCGAAGAAGTCATGCGCGGGATCCAGTCCGCGGCGGTCGGCGAGTCGCTGATCTCGCCGACGATCGCCGGCAAGGTGCTGGAACGCGTTCGCGCCGCGACCGCCTCACCGGACGCCGAGGAGGCCATCCGATCCGAGCTCTCGGAAAGGGAGATCGAGGTCCTGAAGCTGATCGCAAACGGCAAGGACAATGCTCAGATCGCCGCCGACCTGCACATCAGCCCGAAGACGGTCAAGAACCACATCTCCAACATCCTCATGAAGCTGCAGATCGATAACCGCATCCAGGCGGCTGTCTATGCGGTTCGCAGCGGAATTGTCTGAAAGGTCGCCGTCTTCGCCACCCGGGTTTAAGCGGCCGCGGCGGCAAAGCCGCCACGGCCTCCAGGTCGGCATCGCAAGCGACGCCTCCGTGCAGTTCGCAGCGGAATCGTCTGAGAGGTGGGTCTAAGCAGCCGCGCTGGTGGCGCGCCGTGCCGACGCCAGCAGCTCGCGCAGGTGCCTCAGGTCGGTCGAGGCGCGGCTCAGCCGTAGCGAGAGCTCGGCGAGCTCGTCTGCCTTCGGATCTCTGTTTCGATCGCTCATCTCCCCTGCGATCTTGCTGATCCGGCGCTCGATCCGCAGCTGCTCCGCCTCGAGCGAGTGTGCGCGCGCGTAACCGTCCGTAAGCGTGCGCTCGACGTCTGCCCGCGTCGCATCGTCACGGGCAGGTGGGCCCGCGATCAGAGTGACGAGCTCGTCACAAAGCGTGCCGAAATCGATGGCCGCGGCAGGCGTCATCGCTATCCGATTATCTCGCCGCCATCCTCACGATTCATGGGCCGCCCGGACTATCTTCGCTTGCTCCGGGACCCATGGCGCTTGACCTGGCGCATATCGGTCCCAACAATGGATCGGATGCGCTGGGGCCCTGCCGCCGTCCTCGCCTGCGCCGCAGCCGTCGCGTTTCCGGCCGCGGATGCCACGGGCTCGGCTAGCCAGAAGCCGCTGACCCAGCGTCTCGCGCAGGCACTCGCGGTTCCGCACGTCTCGCCGGCCCAGTCGGCCGCCTTCGCTTTCGACTTGACGACCGGCGCGGCCGTATTCGAGCGCAACACCGCCCTTTCGCTGGCTCCCGCGTCGAACGAGAAGCTTGCTGTTACCTACGCCGCGCTCACAAACCTGGGGCCTGACTACCAGATCGAGACGAACGCCCTCGGCCAGGGCCAGCTTGTCGGCACGACGTGGCGAGGATCCCTCGTCCTGCAGGGACACGGCGATCCAAGCCTCAGCCAGACCGGCCTGGCCCAGCTCGCCCGGGAGGTGCGGGCGGCGGGCATTCGGAGAGTTTCCGGCTCGGTGCTCGGCGACGAGTCGTACTTCGACTCACGGCGTACGGCACCCGGCTGGAAGTCCTCGTTCTACATCAACGATTCGGCGCCGCTTTCGGCACTCACGGTCGACCGAACGTGGTTCCACACCCACCACTCCCGGGCCCCCGCGGCCGCGGCCGCATCACTCTTCAAGGACGCCCTGCGAAAACAAGGCGTCACCGTCACAGGCCCGGCGCTTCGGGGGATTGCCAATCCCGACGCGCAGCCGCTTGGGGCCGTCCTTTCGCCACCGCTCTCCCAGATCGTGCGGTTCATGGACCGAGAGAGCGACAACTTCACCGCGGAGCTGCTTCTGAAGCAGCTCGGTGCGGCTGACGGCGCCGTCGGCACATCGGCGCGAGGGGCCGCCCAGGTGCGTGCGACGCTGAACGAGGCCGGGATTCCGCTCGCAGGCGTGCGGATCGTCGACGGCTCCGGTCTGTCGCAGCTAGACAGGCTGACGGCACGCGCGATCGTCGGCATCTTGCAGGCCGCGTGGAACCAGCCCGAGCTGAAGCCGTCGTTCGTCGCAGCGCTTGCGGTCGCAGGCCGGAGCGGGACGCTAAGAGACCGGTTGCGCGGGTCGCCGGCGCGCGGCGTGGTGCTTGCGAAGACCGGCACGACGGCGATCGCATCCGCGCTCTCGGGCTTCGTGCGGAAGCGCTACGCCTTCTCCGTGCTCGAGAACGGCCATCCGATCTCGTCCTGGTGGGCGCGGCGCGCCCAGGACCGCTTCGCCACCGTACTCGCGTCGCAGTAGCGACGCGAGTACGGACATGTAGGTCCGGTGCCAGACTTCAGTCTGGCTCCGGCGCGCATTACCGTCACCCGCGCAGTAGTTGCTTGAACGCCTGCTCGTCCAGGACGGGCACGCCGGCCTTCTGCGCTTTGGCGAGCTTGGAGCCCGGGCCCTCGCCGGCGATGAGGCCGGACGTCTTCTTCGACACCGAGTCGCCGACCTTGGCTCCGAGCGCCTCGAGCGCGGCCTTGGCCTCTTCTCGCGTGTAGTCCTCGAGCGTGCCCGTGACCACGTAGCTCTGCCCGCTGAGCGGACCTTCGATCGGACGCTCCTCGTCGCCGGCCTCCATCGGTAGCCCGAGCTCGTCCAGCTCCGCAACGAGGGTGCGATTCGGTTCGTCCGCGAACCACTCGGCGATCGAAGCCGCCCGATCCGGGCCGATTCCGTCGATGGCCTCCAGCTCCTCTACGGTCGCGCCGAGCAACCGCCCGATCGTCCCCAGCTCGCGCGCCAGCACGCCGGCGGTGACGCCGCCCACGTCTGGAATGTTGAGTCCGTAGAGAACGCGCCGGAACGGGATCTGCTTGGAGCGCTCGATCGACGCGATCACGTTGGAGGCGCTCGTTTCCTGGAAGCCGTCGAGCTCGAGCAGCTGCTCCTTAGTCACCCGGTAGAGGTCCGGCACCGAGCGGACGAGGCCGACATCCCAGAGGCGCCGGACGAGTTGCTCGCCGACGCCCTCGATGTCGGCGGCTGCCATGACCCAGTTGTTGAGCGTCTCGATCCCGCGCGAGGGACAGTCGCGGTTCGGGCAGCGGTGCATCGCCTCGCCCTCCGGCTTGACGACGTTTGTCCCGCAAAGGGGGCATTTCTTCGGCATCCGGAACTCCTTCGTTCCGCGCTGGTGCGCGCCCGCGGGACCGACGACCTGCGGTATCACGTCGCCGGCGCGCTGGACGACGACGATGTCCCCCTCGCGGATCTGCTTGCGGTTGATGTCCTCCTCGTTGTGCAGGGTCGCCCTGGAGACGGTGACGCCGCCGACCTCGACCGGCTCCAGCATCGCCCAGGGATTCAGG
This sequence comes from Actinomycetota bacterium, assembly GCA_030774275.1. Classification (GTDB taxonomy): domain Bacteria; phylum Actinomycetota; class Thermoleophilia; order Gaiellales; family Gaiellaceae; genus 13-2-20CM-68-14. The sequence goes on along the minus strand of JALYLK010000388.1, from coordinate 2,821 downwards.
GCACCGGTACGTCCGACGCGGATCGCGATCTTGTTGAGCCGCGTCGTCGCCGTCATCGGCGCCCACTTGAAGGCGCGGGCCCAGCGCGGCCGTTCGTGCAGGGCGCCGAGCCGGGCCTGCTGCTCGAGCGAGTCGACCTTGATCACGATTCCGTCGATCTCGTAGTCGAGCTCGGCCCGGCGCACCTCCCACTCGCGGCAAGCCTTCATCACGTCCTCGATCGACTCGAGCCGCTCGGCGTAGGGGTTGGCGCGAAAGCCGTGCTCGCGGAGCCACTCGAGCGTTTGCCAGTGCGTCTCGGTTTCGAGGCCGTCACGCCGGCCGACGCCGTAGATCCAGATCGACAGAGGACGTCGCGCGGTGATCGAGGAGTCCTTTTGGCGCAGCGACCCAGCAGCTGCATTGCGCGGGTTCGGCGCCGTTGCCTTGCCCTCTGACGCCAGCCGCTCGTTGAACTCGCGGAAGCCGGAGAGCGGCATGTACACCTCGCCCCGGACCTCGAGAACAGGTGGCGGATCGTCGCCGCCATCACGCATTTGCAGGGGAATTGCACTAATCGTACGGAGGTTCGGGGTCACCTCCTCGCCCTGGTAGCCGTCGCCCCGAGTGGCGCCCCGAACGAACTTTCCCTGCTCGTAGACGAGGTTGATCGCCGAGCCGTCGATCTTCGGCTCGATCACGTACGCCACGGGCTCGTCAGAGTCGAGGCGCTTGCGTACGTCCTCCGCCCACTTCGCGAGCGCCTCGTCGGTCGTCACCTTGTCGAGCGACCCCATCGGCGTCAGGTGCTGCGACTTCTCGAACCTGTCCGACGGCGGGGCGCCGACCCGCTGCGTCGGCGAGTCCGCCGTGATCAGCTCGGGATGCTCGTCCTCGAGGGCCTTCAACTCGTCGTAGAGCCGGTCGTAGGCGGCGTCGGGGATCTCCGGGTCGTCGAGCACGTGGTACCGGTAGAGGTGGTGGTTCAGCTCCGCGCGGAGCTCATCGAGCCGTGCCCGGACGTTCTTGAGCGCTGGAACAGCCACGGCGGTGATGCTAGCGGCGTCGCCTGGCGTCTCCGCGCGACGTGTCCGGGGTCAGACCCCGGCCGTGTCAGTAACGGACACCGACGAGGTAGAGCCCGCACGGCGGCACCGTCGAGCCCGCTTCGGAGCGCTCCCGGCCTTCCAGCAAGCGGGCCAGCTCGTCCGGCGGGCGCTCGAGCATGGTTCCGACCAGCGTTCGCACCATGTGCCGCAGGAAGCTGTTCGCGGTGATCTCCAGCTCGAGCACGTCGTCACGGCGATACCAAGCGGCGCTTTCGATCGTCCGGACGAAGACCCGGTGCCGCGTCTCGGCGGGCGTGAACGCCCGGAAATCGTGCTCGCCGACCAGCAGATCCGCCGATTCCGCCAGGCGCTCCTCGTCGAGCGGGCGTGGATACCACCAGCTCCGATTCGCCTCGAACGGTGAAGGAGACCGGCGACGGTAGATGCGGTAGCGGTAACTCCGCGCCCGTGCGGAGTGCCTCGCGTGAAAGTCGGAAGCAACAGGCTCGACCTCGCTGACCCCGACATCGTCTGGAAGCTCCGCATTCAGCGCCTCCGCCGCACGATTCGCGGGCGGCCCGCCCTCGGCCTCGACGCTCGCGACCTGCGCGAGGGCATGGACACCGGTATCGGTTCGGCCGGCGACCGCGAGCTCGCTCCAGCGGGAGAAGACGCGGTCGAAGGCCTCGCGCACAACGGCTTCCACCGTCCGCAGACCCGGCTGAGTTGCCCACCCGCGGAAGCCGGTGCCGTCGTACTCGAGCGTCAGTTTCAAGCGCGCCATGGGTTCAGCCGACATCTTCCCTCCAGCCGGGTTTAGACGGCCGCACCGGCAAAGCCGGCGCAGCCTCCCCGCGGCATCGCAAGCGACGCCGTGGTTGAGCCGCACGTCAGGGGATCCTGACGCCTTTTGTCAGGCGTGCCTTATGATATAGGTACTTGCACACCGACTGGTAAACTCTAGTTGTTGAGCGACCACCAAGCCTTCCTCCTGCAGAAGGTGCAACCGGCGATGACGGGACTGATCGACGGCTCACTATCGACCTTGGCGCCGATCTTCGCCGTCGCGCTCGCCACGCACGAACCACACGTGGCCTTCTACGCCGGCCTCGCCACGGCGATCGGAGCGGCGATCAGCATGGCGTTCTCGGAGGGCCTTTCCGATACGGGAGAGTTCACCGGTCGCGGCAACCCGTTCGCCCGCGGCTCGATCACCGGTGCGGGCACCTTCCTCGGCGGGATTCTCCATACGCTGCCCTTCCTGATCCCCCACTACCGGCTCGCGATTATCTCCGCGATCGTCGTCGTGGGGTTCGAGTTGGTGACGCTCGCCTGGCTGCGCTGGCGCTTCTTCGACGTCAGTTTCGTGCGCGCGCTCGCAACCGTCACGTTTGCCGGCGTCGTGATCGCCGCGGTCAGCGCGGGGCTCGGGACCGCCGCCTAAGAGGGTTTGGCGAAATAAAGCCTGTGCCGCAGGGGTGTTCCGCCAAACCCTCCTGGACCTGTTACTCGCCGGCGGAGCCGGCCCGCGGGACGTAATCGACGAGCTCGAGGTAAGCCATCTCAGCCGCGTCGCCCTGCCGAGGGCCAAGCTTGACGATCCGCGAGTAGCCGCCGGGCCGGTCCGAGAAGCGCGGCCCGACGTCACTGAAGAGCTTGTGCACGACGTCCTGCGAGCGCAGGAACTTGAGCGCCTGCCGACGGGCCGGCACGCCACCGCGGCGCCCAAGCGTGATCATCTCCTCGGCGACGGGGCGCACCTCTTTGGCCTTCGCGACGGTCGTCTTGATCCG
>JALYLK010000387.1 GCA_030774275.1 Actinomycetota bacterium | reverse complement strand
GTTGGGGTGATGCCGTATCCGAAACTCGTTGACCCGTGGACGAGCGTGCTCCGCGATCCGAGGGTGCGCGCTCGCCCAGGCTTTGCGCGCACCCTCGCTCGCCGCACCTCACGCCTCATCGACGAATCGGCGCGCTACTTCAGCGGCCGACGTTGTTAACGCCGGCGGGCGACGCGCCGCGACGTGCGTCGCGCGACTCTGCGTCCTCCGAACATCTCACTCCTCCCATCTCTCGTGTTGCGTCAGTGGCCGGCCGGGACCGCTGCCGGCTCCAGGTGGTGGTCCTTGGCCTCCTCGGCTGAAAGCAGCCCGATCTCGACCAGGTCGACCGGACTGATGAACCCGTCGCTGATCCGGAAGCCGCCAGCGCGCGCGATCGAGTCACGCAGCGGAACCGCCCAGTGGTGCTCGAGCAGAATCAGCGCCGCGGCCGAGTCGTTGGGGATCTCCTCGAGAACGTCCCAGGCCTCCTCATCGGAGAACGCCTGGATGCCGTCGGCTCCTGCCTCGGCGCCGGCAGCTGCACCTTCCTCCATCCCCTCTTCGCCTTCGATGCCGAGGCCGATCAGCGCGCCGACCTTGCTGCCGAGCTCAATCGCCTCGTCCTTCGAGAGGTTGCTCAGGTGCTGCACTTCCATCTCTCCTTCGGCGTCCTTGTGGACCGCCAGCGCGTCGATCACGCGCACGGTGTCGCTCTCGCGTAGCCGCTCGAGCTCGGCGATGATCTCGCCGTGGAACTCGGGATGGCTGAAGCCGAGAACAATGAGTTGAACGGGTCCGATTGCCACGTATCTCCCTTCAATTGACTGCCGCCGCAGTCGGCGGCTGTTACGCCTCGGGATTCACTGCCCGAGTACATGCACACCTTGGCCGATCGGGAGCTCGGTCACATCGTCCAGCCTGGATGAAACGACGGAGAGACTCGTTCGCCCTAATCGGACGATGTGAGGTCTACTGCGGACTGCCATCCTCGCCGGGCGAAGGAAGGATCCAACGCGACGGAGGTAACGCAACGCGAGCGACGGCAAAGCCAGAGCTACCTCGGGGCCGATGACAAATGGGGACGCTAGTCGCCGAAGTCGCGGCGCTCGGGCTGGCCGTCGCGTTCACGAGCCCGGTCTCGGTAGTGACCGTGATCGTGCTGCTCAGCATGCCGTCCGGCCGGCGCCGGGCGCTTGCCTTCGTCGTTGGGTGGCTGACCGCAATAGCGGCGATCGGTGCAATCGCCATCTTCGTCCTCCACGGCCAGGATTTCGGTTCCAAGAACTCCACTCCCTCGCGGGCGGCGTCCGCGCTCGAGATCTTGCTCGGTTCGCTGCTCTTGCTCTGGGCGGTAGTGGCCTATCGCCGGCGAAAGCCGTCCAAGGAAAGCGTGGCCGAGCCGAAGTGGCTCAGCCGGGTCGAGGGGACGCACTGGCTCCTCGCCGTCGCCGTCGGCGCGATCATGCTCAGCTACGCGCTCTCTCTGGCGGCAGCGAGCGAGATCCTCAAGGCGAACGTCAGCAGTCTCGACGCCGCCGCCGCGATCGTCGTCTTCTCCCTGACCTCGATCGTCACCGTGGCCGCCCCAATCGTTGTCGCCGTGGCCGCGCCGGAGCGCTCTGCGCAGAGGCTTGGCGCCTGGAAGTCGTGGCTGCTTGGGAACTCGCGCACCGTCGTGCTCGTGGTGTTGATGGTCGTGGCTGCCCTTCTGATCGTGCGCGGTATCTCCGACCTGGTCTGAGGAGGCTCAGGTTGCCGCGAGATGGGACAATCGGCTGATGGCGTTCGACTTCGTCGCGCAGCGACTCGAGATCGGTGACGTCGTCCTGATCGGGCTCCCCGACGAGGAAGGGCAAGTCGAGGCGACCGTGGTCCGCGAGATCGATCGAACGGAGACAGCCGTTCGCGCCACATTGCGGGTGAAGGGACGCAAGGATTTCGTCAAGGAATGGCCTCTCGGCGAACTCGTCACGGTCGTTCGCGGTCCCTGACGCGTGATCATCCCTTTTGGATGACCAGGGAGGCCGCGGGCGCCCTTACCTTGGGACGAATCCGTGAGCGCACCACGTGACAGCAATGGCAGGCGCCCCCGCGTCGTCATCCTCGGCGGCGGCTTCGCCGGGATCGGCGCCGCACAGAAGCTGAAGAACAGCGACGTCGACGTCGTCCTCGTCGACAAGCACGACTACCACACCTTCCAGCCGCTCCTGTACCAGGTTGCGACAGGACTGCTCGAGCAACCGGCGGTCGGCCATCCGATCCGTGACCTCGTCCACAAACAGGAAAACGCGCGTGTGCACCAGGACACCGTCACGAGCATCGATCTCGACGCCCGAGAGGTGCGTTTCAGCGAGCTCGAGCCGCTGACCTACGACTACCTCGTCTTCGGGCTCGGCGCGGAGGTCAACTTCTTCGGCGTCGACGGCGCGAAGGAGCACGCATTCCCGCTCTACACGCTCGCTGACGCAGTCCGTCTCAAGGACCACGTCCTGCAGAGGTGGGAGGCCGCCGACCGGAAACCCGCGCTGATCGACGACGGCGCCTTGCACGTCGTAGTCGTCGGCGGCGGCCCGACCGGGATCGAGACCGCCGGCGCGCTCGCCGAGCTCTACCACGGCGTCTTCACGAAGGACTATCCCGACGTGACGCGGGAGCAGGCCCGGATCACGCTTGTCGAGGCTGGGGCCGAGCTGTTCCCCATGTTCAAGCCGGACATTCGCGCGTACACGGAGAAGGCGCTCGCCAAGCGAAAGGTCGAAGTGCTGACCGGCGAAGTGGTCCAGTCGATCGCGCCATCCCGCGTGACGCTCAAATCCGGCACGGAGCTGAAGGCGCACACACTTGTCTGGGGAGCCGGCCTACAGGGCAACCAGCTGGTCCAGTCCCTCGGGCTCGAGCTCGAGAGAGGCAACCGAATCGGCGTCGACGAAGAACTGCGGATCCCTTCGCACCCGGAGGTGTACGCGGTCGGCGATGTCGCGGCGATCACCGACCAGAAGACGGATCAGGTGCTGCCGCAGCTCGGCTCGGTCGCGCTCCAGTCGGGTGAGCACGCAGGCGAGACGATCGCGCGCCAGGTCGCCGGCAAGGAGACGAAGCCGTTCAAGTACCGGGACAAGGGGACGATGGCGACAATCGGACGGGGCTCGGCCGTCGTGCAGATGCTCGGCGGTCGAACGATGAAGGGTAAGGCGGCCTCACTCGCGTGGGGCACGGTTCACCTGGCGCTACTGCCGACGAACGAGGATCGCGCAAAGGCGGTCGTGGACTGGGCCGGAGCAGGGTTGACGCACCAGCGAGAGGCACGGATCACCGTCGAGACGTGAGCGTCGACTTCATGCGATCTGGACGATGCGAGGCGAGCACCGGCGACCGTAGCTTTTTGCCGAGAGTGGGCGCTTCCGAGCGAGAGAGGAGACAGCGATGACGACGACCGTGGCCTCCGCCACGACCAAACCGGGCCGAGTCGACGAGCCGCGTCCCGCGGACGTCTTCGTGGCCTTCGGGATCACGGGCGATCTCGCAAAGGTGATGACGTTCATGTCGCTCTACCGCCTGGAGCGGCGGGGCCTGATCGACTGCCCGATCGTCGGCGTGGCCGTCGACGACTGGACGCTCGACCAGCTGAAGGAGCGTGCCCGCGACTCGATCGAGGGCGCAGGCGAGAAGCTCGACCCCAAGGTCTTCGAGCGCTTCGCCGACCGGCTCTCGTACGTCGCAGGCGACTTCTCCGACGCGGCGACCTACGAACGGGTCGCCGAGGCAATCGACGGCGCGGAGAGCCCGGTTTTCTACCTGGAGATCCCGCCGTTCCTCTTCGGCACGGTGGTCAAGGGGTTGTCGGAAGCCGGCTTGACCGAGAACGCCCGCGTCGTCGTCGAGAAGCCGTTCGGCCACGACCTCGCCTCGGCCAGGGAGCTCGCCGGCGAGCTGCACCAGTACATCGACGAGTCGCAGCTCTACCGGATCGACCACTTCCTGGGGAAGATGGGCACGGACGAGATTCTCTATCTGCGCTTTGCCAACTCGATGCTCGAGCCGCTCTGGAGCCGCAACTACCTCGAGAGCGTGCAGATCACGATGGCCGAGAGCTTCGGGGTCGAGGATCGTGGCCATTTCTACGATCCGGTCGGTGCGCTGCGGGACGTCGTGGTCAACCACCTGATGCAGCTGGTCTCGGCGGCTGCCATGGAGGTACCGTCCTCGGCCGACTCCGACACGCTCAAGGACGCGCAGGTGGCGCTTTTCCGAGCGATCGCCGACGCAGATCCCGAGCACTACGTCCGCGGCCAGTACGACGGCTACCGCGAGATCGACGGGGTCGCGTCCGACTCGCAGACGGAGACGTACGCGGCACTGCGCCTCGACATCGACAACTGGCGCTGGGCCGGGGTTCCGTTCTTCATCCGCACCGGCAAGAAGCTCCCGGCAACGCAGACCGAGCTACGGCTCGTCTTCAAGCATCCGCCGCGACTTGGGTTCTGGAACGAGGCCCACCGACCGGAGCCGAACCAGCTCGTCGTGAAGCTTGATCCGTCGACCGGGGTGAGGCTGATCGTCGACGCGCGTCAGGCCAAGGCGGCTGCACCGGCACCGATCGAGCTCGACATGGAGTTCTCAGAGGAAGGCGGTGAGGGCGCGGCGCCCTACGAGGTGCTTCTGCACGCGGCGATGATCGGCGACAGCAAGCGCTTCACCCGCCAAGACGGCGTCGAGGAGGCTTGGCGCGTGATGCAGCCGCTGCTCGACGCGCCGCCTCCGGTGCATGCCTACGCGCCCGGCAGCTGGGGCCCCAAGGCGGCCGACAAGTTGCTCGCCGGACAAGGCCACTGGCACCACCCCTGGATCCAGGCATGACGGCCGTCAAGCCCACAACCGAGCGCAAGCCCCAGAGCGCGGCCGCCCCTTCGCCGTTCCCGCCGATCGCGGAGTACGCGTTTCTCTCGAACTGCCATACGGGAGCGCTCGTCGCCCCCGACGGGGCGATCGACTGGCTCTGCGTGCCACGTTTCGATTCGCCGAGCGTCTTCGGCAGTTTGCTCGACCGCGAGGCGGGGTTCTTCCGCCTCGCCCCGTTCGGGATCAACCACCCGACTGCAGTCGTCTACCAGCCGGGGACGAACGTGCTCGAGACGACGTGGAAGACGCCGAGCGGCTGGATAGTCGTCCGCGACGCGCTGACGATGAGCCCGCGCGAGCACGAGGACACGATCACCCCGCACACCAGGCCTCCCGCCGACGACGACGCCGACCACATGCTGGTCCGCACCGTCGAGTGCCTCGAAGGGCAGGTCGAGGTGGAGCTCGTGTGCGAGCCCGCCTTCGACTACGGGAGGGCTCCTGCGGAATGGACGATGGTCGGCGACGACCGGCACACCGCCGATGCGACCGGTGCCGGGACGACGATCCGCCTGCAGACCGATCTTGGGCTCGGGATCGAGGAGAACCGGATTCGGGCGCGCCACGTGCTCAAGGCCGGCGAGCGTGCCTACTGCTCCCTCTCGTGGGACGAGGGTCTCGTGTCGCCGCAGGACTTCGAAGAAGCCGACTCGCGGATCGCCGCGACTACGCGGTTCTGGCGCGCCTGGCTCGGCCGCGCCAGGATCCCGGACCACCGGTTTCGCGACCCGGTCCAGCGCTCGGCGCTCACGATCAAGGGACTCACCTACATGCCGACGGGCGCGACGGTGGCGGCGCTCACCACGTCGCTGCCCGAGACGCCGGGCGGCGAGCGGAACTGGGACTACCGCTACACGTGGATCCGCGACACGACCTTCACGCTGCAGGCGCTCCACATGCTCAACCTGGATTGGGAGGCCGACGAGTTCATGCAGTTCGTGGCCGACGTCGAGGCGACGGAGGACGGCTCCCTCCAGATCATGTACGGGATCGACGGCCGCCGCGACTTGACGGAGTCCACGCGCGACGAGATGACCGGCTACGCGGGGGCCAGTCCGGTGCGGGTCGGCAACGGGGCCTTCGACCAGCGGCAGAACGATGTCTTCGGCGCCGCGCTCGACTCGATCCTGCTGCACACCCGCCGCAGCGAGCGCCTGCCACGGCGGCTCTGGCCACTCGTGCAGACTCAGGCCGAGTGCGCGACGAAGGTCTGGGGCGAGCCCGACCAGGGGATCTGGGAGGCGCGCGGCAAGCCGCAGCATTACGTGTCTTCGAAGCTGATGTGCTGGGTCGCGCTCGATCGCGCGGCGAAGCTGGCCGAGATCCGGGGCGACGGCGAGGCACAGGAGAAGTGGGCCGCCGTCGCCGACGAGATTCGCGAGGACATCCTGGCGAACGGCGTCGACGACCGCGGCGTCCTGACCCAGCACTATGGGAGCGACGCACTGGACGCCTCCACGCTGCTGGCCGCGATCTTCGGCTTCCTGCCCGGCGACGACGCCCGCCTGAAGGCGAGCGTGATGGCGATCGCGGAGGAGCTGACCGAGGACGGCTACGTCCTGCGCTACAAGACGGACGAGACCGACGACGGCCTCTCCGGCAAGGAGGGCACATTCCTGATCTGCTCCTTCTGGCTCGTTTCGGCGCTCGCGATCATCGGCGAGCTGCAGATGGCGCGCGACCTCATGGAGCGGCTGCTCCGCGTCGCCTCGCCCCTCGGCCTCTACGCCGAGGAGTTCGACGCCGAGACCGGCCGCCACCTGGGCAACTTCCCACAGGCGTTCTCGCACCTGGCGCTGATGGAGGCCGCCGGCCGGATCATGCTGCCCGAGATGACGGCGACGGCGGGGATGTAAATGGACTCGTACGACGTCATCATCGTCGGTACGGGCGCAGGCGGCGGTACCCTCGCGCGGCACCTGGCACCATCGGGCAAGCGAATCCTGCTGCTGGAGCGCGGCGACTGGCTGCCGCGCGAACCGTCGAACTGGCTCGCGCAGGATGTCTTCGTCGACAACCGTTACGTGTCCGAGGACACCTGGTACGACGAACAAGGCAAGCCGTTCCAGCCGCAGATCCACTACTTCGTCGGCGGCGCCACGAAGCTCTACGGCGCGGCGCTCTACCGTCTTCGGGAAGAGGACTTCGGTGAGCTGGCCCACCACGACGGCGTCTCGCCGGCCTGGCCGATCTCCTATGAGGAGATCGAGCCCTATTACTCGAAGGCCGAGCAGCTGTACGAGGTGCACGGCGAGCACGGCCAGGACCCCACCGAGCCGTACGCCAGCGCGCAATACCCATTTCCTGCCGTCTCGCACGAGCCGCGGATCCAGCAGCTCGCGGACGATCTCGAGGCGGCGGGCTATCACCCCTTCCACGCTCCTTGTGGTATCCGGCTGAACGAGCAGAACATGCCCTACAGCGCCTGCGTCCGCTGTCAGAACTGCGACGGATTTCCCTGCGCCGTCCACGGCAAATCCGACGCCGACGTGCTCGGGGTTCGGCCGGCGCTCGAGCATCCGAACGTCACGCTGCTCACAAACGCCCAGGCGTTGAAGCTCGAGACGAACGACACCGGGACGGCCGTCTCGAAG
>JALYLK010000386.1 GCA_030774275.1 Actinomycetota bacterium | reverse complement strand
AAACAATCGTCCGCTATCCGGCGACGGGAGGGCCTCACCCGTTGATCGTGTTCGGGCATGGATTCGCGCTCACTCCCGAGGCGTACGACGGGCTGTTGCGCGCGTGGATGCGGGCCGGGTACGTCGTCGCCGCTCCCTGGTTCCCGCTGGAAAACGCGGACGCACCCGGCGGCCCCAACGAGTCCGATCTCGTCAACCAGCCCCGGGACGTGAGCTTCGTTATCTCGAGGTTGCTTGCGCTGAACGTCCACCCGAACGGCCTGCTCGAGGGAAGGATCGATCCGTCAAAGATCGCGGTAGCCGGTCACTCCGACGGGGGCGTGACTGCGCTCGCCGTTGCCTACGACCGCCGCTTTCGCGACCGGCGCGTCCGGGCGGCGATCGTGCTGTCGGGCGCAAGGCTCCCCGGAATGGGCCCGTTCCCCCGAAGCGGCCCGCCACTCCTCGCGGTGCAGGGGACGGCCGACACGATCAACGCGCCGGCAACGACCGCGGGCTTCTTCCGACTCGCGCGACGTCCGAAGTTCCTGCTGTGGCTACTCGGGGCGTCACACCGCCCCCCGTACACCGATCAGGAACCGCAGCTCGGCATCGTTGAACGTGCCACGGTCGCGTTTCTCGATCACTACCTGAAGGGGCGACCGCTCCGCGCCTTCGACAAAGCGGCGCAGCGTCCCGGGCTCACGCGCCTCACCGCCGACCCATAGTGCCTCCGCACGCGAGCGGCCGCAACCTCGCCAGCCTCGAGGCGGTCGCGAACGCGCTCGACCGCTGTTAGAGACGACGGCTGGGACAAGTCCAGCGACATCAACGTCCGCGTCTTCGCCTCACAGCTTGCCAAGAGGCCGCTTTGTTCTCAGCGGTGCCGACAAAAGCCTCGGAGCCCGCATGGCTCCAAGACTTTCAGGACGCGGCCGTCGTTGCTCCTCGCCGGGGACGGCCGACGGTAGCGATCCTGTTCGGCCAGCCTCTGGGCGCTCCGGGCCTTACACTCGACTGCCGCCGAGGAGGAGATGGCGCGACACCACCCGATCGGACTGCTCTTGGCGACGGAGGAGGACTGGCCGTCCGCATTCGAGAGCGTGCTCGCTCGCGTGGGGGCGGTCCGGTACATCGGAGAGACGCACGAGTTTTCGACCAGCCGCATCACGAACGAGCCCTTCGACCTGCGCTCCCGGCCGCGTTACGCGCTCGTGATCGACCGGCTCTCGTGGTGGTACGACCTGCCGCGCGAGTGGCTGAAGAAGATCGCCCTGATGGACGAGGTCTACCTGCTCAAGAACCCGTTCACCTTCCAGGCGATGGAGAAGCACGCCGCCTATTGCGCGATGATGCGGCTCGGGCTGAAGGTACCCGACACCTGGCTGATCCCGCACCTGCTGCCGCCGGATAACCCGCGCTACGTGCCTATGGCGGAGCGCTACAACCCGTGGTTCGACCTCGACGAGGTGGCGAAGGTCGTCGGCTATCCACACTTCATGAAACCGTTCGACGGCGGCCAGTGGATCGGTGTTACCCGGATAGCGAACAGCGACGAGCTTCACACGAGCTACGAGGAGTCGGGTGAGCGGCTGATGCACATCCAGGCAGCGGTCGAAGACTTCGACGTCTTCACGCGCAGCCTCTCGATCGGGCCGCAGACGCTGGTCATGCACTTCGACCCGAGCGCGCACGGCCACTACCGCTACGTCGTCGACCGTGACTTCCTGGCGCCCGAGCTCAAGTGGGAGGTGGAGACGATCAGCCGGCTGGTGAACGCTTTCTTCGGCTGGGAGTTCAACGCGTGCGAGACGATCGTCAAGGATGGCCAGGCGCACCCGATCGACTACGCGAACGCCTCGCCCGACATCGCGCTCGTCAGCCTCCACTACTACTTCCCATGGGCGATCGAGGCGCTCGTCGCCTGGTGCGTCTTCTGCACGGTCACCGGCCGCGCGATGCGGATCAACCAGAACACGGGCGACTACTTTGAGATCGCGGACCGCGACGACCTCGGGTACGACGAGAAGCTCGCGCGTTACAGGGAGCTTGCTGACGCCTACTTGCAGAAGGAGGAGTTCGAAGAGTTCCGCGCCACAGTCCTGCCAAACCTGCGAGAGCTGACTCTCGAGTACGTCGAGAGCCCCGAGTTCGACGAGCTGATCGTCCAGTGCGTTCGGCTCGAGGTCGAGCCGGAGCGGCAGGAGGAGATGATCGAGCGCTCGCGCAGCTCGGTCGGCGCATGGGCGGCCGACCAGCGCGCCGCCGCTCGTGGCTAGCCGGCAGCCCGTCACCTGTCATCGTTGAAACGGCAGGGCCCGGCGACCTAGACTCTCGGCTATCCGACGCAAGCTCGACATCCCCGCTGTCACTGCTGAGGCTCTGATCGTCCTGATTGCCCTCGCGTTCGCAATCGGCGCCGCGATCATCGGCTTCGTGGTGGGCCGCGATAGCGAGAGCGGCAAGACGGTGACCGTGGGTGCCGTTGCGGCTTCCCAGAAGGTCGACCCTCACGTCGCGGCCGGAGCACACGACTTCGTCTCGTTTGCGTGCGCCCAGTGCCACGGGATGCAGGGCAGAGGGGGCGTCTCGCCTGACGTGCCCGCGCTGACCTCGGTCTCGAAGGCCCTAACGCCCGCTCAGCTGCGCAGGATCATCGACCACGGCCTAGGCGAGTCGGCGAACCCGACGAAGCCCTACATGCCGGTCTGGGGCGAGGTGATCTCGGCCCGCCAGGTCTCGGACCTGATCGCGTATCTCCGCGTTGGCCTTCCGGTTGTGGCTACGGCGGACCCGGTACCGATTCCCCAGGGGCAGGGAGAGGCGGTCGCGGGTGCCTCGCTCTACGTCCGCTACGGCTGCCTCAATTGCCACGGCCCGAACGGGCTCGGCGGGGTACCGAATCCGCAGTCGCCTGACAAGACGATCCCGCCGCTGTCCGGCGCCGACTTCCGCCACCAGTTCAACACCGACGCGAAAATCATCGACTTCATCCGCAGCGGCAGTGTGATCGGCAGCGCGCCGATCGTCTCGATGCCGCACTGGGGCGGAATCATCCCGCCCGAGCAACTGCGGGCGCTCGCTGCATACATCAAGACGCTGAAGTAGCGTGACCCCGCTGTGCCGCCATCTAAAAACGAACTCGACTCGGCCCCAGACGCGTTACGCAGGAATCTACTGCCATTCTTCGTCGAGGCAACCCACGAACGCCTCGAGCCCCTTGGTGGGCCCTGCAAAAAAGGCGTCTGACAAAAAGAAGGCCCGCAAGCGGGCCCTCTCTCGTTTCTGTTCGCGAAGCGGTTAGACGCCGACGAACTCGGGCATCTTGTGCGCCATGAGCTTGCCGGAGGTGATCTTCGGCGGATTCGGCATCGCGTTCTGCAGGTTCTCCTCCTGCACGACCTTCGCCGAAACGCGGTTCGACTCGTCGAGGTCGCTCGACGTCTCGAAGAGGCTGATCGAGGTCAGCACGCCGTTGGCGGGCTCAAACAGGAAGTAACCATTGAAGCCTGGCAACTCGCTCAGGCGGGGAATCAGTTTCTCGTTGGCAGTGCGCGTGATCTCGGCTGTACGACTCTCGTCGATGCCTTCGAACCTTCTGATGGTGGCATACATCTCTTGCTCCTCACTCTCGCGGTTCAGGGTGGAGGACTCAGTCAGTCCTCCCGGTGTCAGACCGTCCCGAAGGCGGGCGGCGCCAGACAGACAGTCGCGACAACAGGCGCCTCGGGCGGCAGATCGCGAAAGTCTCAGAAGAGCGCTTCCGCCACAAAGAAAAGAGAGAGGCACGGCGCTGGCGCTTCAGTCGAGCTGCGCACGTCGAAAACCGTTCTTCTCGCTGCTACTTACGACGGTACAGGCGCGCGCGGGCGTCTGCGGGCACAGGTGGAAATCGCCGCGGATAATCCCGCTAATTGCGGGGGATACTCGGGCTCGGCCCTCGGACGACCCGCCTCTTGAGCGTCCAGGGTTCGTTATGGGAAGCGCTAGGCGTTCGCCCCGAACTCGCCCGGTCCCGAGCTGTCTAGCCACTCGGCTTCGATGACGGAATCGAAGGGTCCCTGACCGGGCTGGATGGCCAGTACCCGATAGGACTCGGAGTCCTGCTCGAAGCTGTCGCCCACAGAGAGCGAAGCATCCCGCTCGGTCGTAAACCGTTTGCCGCCGCCGTTCGAGACGACTAGTACGTCGTAGCCCATGGTGTTGCACGGTAGCGCCGCAGGGTTCCCATCGTCGCCCGCGACCTATTTTCGCAAGACGCCAGCGGCCGAAACTCAGTTCGCTCAGGCAATGCCTACAAACTGCTGGCCCTGCAAGTCGAACTCTGTTTGCCTGGGCTCATCGCCTCGCGCGTCGAAGCGCGTTGGCGTCTTCGGGCTTTCGGCCGGGGTTCTGGCCGCAGGGCCAGTTCAGCCAGTCTACTCCTCTGATCCACGCGAAGCCGGCGATGCCGAACCCCGGCTGCGGACTCCGCTAGCCACCAGGAGAGGGTATGACGCTATCGCCAGTAACTCAGGAGTCTTTGCGCTGGATCTCGACCAGGCGCTCCCGGATGCCGGCGGTGTGCTCAACGGCCTCAGCCAGCGTTGCCTGAAGCTGTCCCGCGAAATTGAAGCCCTCAACCGCGGCGATGAGGTCGTCGGCGCCCAGGTCAAGGTAGTTGTCGAGTCGATTCCGCAACTCGAGCAGGATCGCCTCGTGGTAGGCGATCAACTCAGCGTTCGTTACCTGCGGGATTCCCTGCTCGTCCATGGTGGCTGCTCGCCGCGTCAACTCTAAACCCGGGCCGGGAGCTGGGCGCGTTTTCGAGGTAGGTAGGCAGGTAGGCACGGCACGAGTCCCGAGCGGATCATCGCCTCGCGCTTGTCAGTGAAGGTCGAGGATGCCCTTGGCGCCCGAAAATTCGGTGAAGCCAGAGCCTGGAACGGCACGCTCGACCTGGATCTCACACTCGCGACCATCCGCCAAGCGCAACCAAGCGCCACCCTCGACGAGATTGACCGTAGGTGCTGCGTCTTGCAGGTTCCCCGACCAGCCAGGATCGAGGCCCGGGGCGGGGCCGCCGACCGTCTCGATAATGCAGTCGCCCTCGACTATGCCCGCGCCCTGGCTGATCGTCGCGCTGCCGTGGTAGTGATGCACGAGCCCTCACCATAGTCAGTCGGGTATGAGAAGGGCGGAGTAGTTGAGCTCGCGCCCGAGACGTAGGTTGAGGTTGGCCCGGCCGTCGGGTCTTGGGAAGCGTCCTAGGCGTTCGCCGCTCGGCCCGCGCTGTACGGAAGAAGCGACCCGACTGATGAACCGGATCAGTCGCTGCTGGCGAATCAAGAGTGGCCGCGCCCGCCTCTGCCGGCGAGGGGTTGGCGGCTCTCTCCCCCCGGCCCCCCGCGGACGCGGCCCATGC
>JALYLK010000385.1 GCA_030774275.1 Actinomycetota bacterium | reverse complement strand
CGCCGCCGTCGGTCGGGACTGCCTTGGGCTCGATCGCACCGACCGCCAGGATCGCAGCCTGCGGCGGGTTGAGGACGGCGACGAACTGCTCTACGCCGAACATGCCGAGGTTCGAGATCGTGAACGTCCCGCCGTCGAGGTCCTCCTGGCGCAAATTGCTCTCGCGCGCGCGTATCACGATGTCGGCTCGAGCAGCTGCCAGCTCGGCGATCGTCTTCTGCTCGGCCTGGTGGATCACCGGAACGACGAGGCCGGCCTCGATTGCGACTGCGATCCCGATGTTCGCACTCGGATGGAGCTCGATCGCGTCCTCGGCCCAGAGCGCGTTGACGGCGCGGTGGCGCATCAGGGCGGCGGCGCAGGCCTTGGTCAGGATGTCGGTGACGGTCGGTCGTGGCTCGCCTTCTTTCGCCTGCTCGGCGAGGAGCGCGTGGAGGTGTTGCGCTCGGGTCATGTCGGCCGACATGGCGATCTGGAACGCCGGCGCCTGCCAGGCCTCGGTCAGGCGTCGGGCGATCGTGCGGCGAAGCGACGTGAGAGGGATGCGCTCGATCTCGCCGCTCGGGGCGGGCGCCGTGGTCGGTGGGGCTTGTGTCGGCGTCGTGGCGGCACGCTCGACGTCCTCGGCGACGACGCGTCCTTCCGGCCCGGTACCTTTGAGCTCGCCGAGCTCGATCCCGCGCTCGCGAGCGATCCTGCGTGCGAGCGGCGAGGCCTTGACCCGGGCGCCGGCGCCGTTGCCGTCTGTGGGGCGGGCGTCGGTGATCTGCTCGGCGGTCGTCGCCTCGCGGCCGCCCTCGCGTTCCTGCTCACGCGCGGGGCCCGGGGAACCTTCTTCTGGCGGCGCTTCCTCCACCGGCTGGGCCGTCCCAGTGGCGATCGCCGAGACGTCCTCCCCCTGCTCGCCGATCACAGCGATCGTCGTGCCGACGTCCGCCTCACCTTCGGCCACCGCGATCTTGAGCAGAACGCCGGAAGCCTCGGCCTCGACCTCTTGGGTGACCTTGTCGGTGTCGAGCTCGTAGAGCGGCTCGCCCTTCTCGACCTGATCGCCCTCGGCCTTCAGCCATTTGACGATCGTCCCCGACTCCATCCCCTGCCCGAGGCGGGGAAGCTTCACTTCGTTAGCCATGCCCACTCCAACCGTGTCCCCGTGCCTGGCACCAGGACACGCCTCGAACTGACAGTCCCCGCTCGGAGCGAAATTCCCCTGAGCAGGCGCTTTGTCCACTTCGGACCGGTCCGCGTGCCTGGCACCGGGACACGTTACGAACTGCCAGTTCGGCCCACGGTGGCCATGATCGCTTCGAGCACGTCCTTGGCATGCGGGACGACGTACTCCTCCATCACCGGCGCGAAGGGCAGCGGCGCGAACTTCGCGCCCACGCGCTCGATCGGTGCGTCCAGCCAGTCGAACGCCTGATGCTGGACGACGGCCGCCACCTCTGCGCCGAAGCCCATCCGCGTCACCGCCTCGTGGGCGACCACGCAACGGTTCGTCTTCTTGACCGACGCGACAATCGAGTCTTCGTCGAGCGGCTGCAGCGTCCGCGGATCGACGACCTCCACGGAGACGCCCTGCTGCTCGGCCTCGCCGGCGGCAGCAAGAGCTTCGTGCACGAGCCTCCCCGTCGCGACGACCGTCACATCCTCGCCCTCGCGGTGCACGCGCGCCTGGCCGATCGGGATCGGCTCCAGCTCTTCAGGCACGTCCTCCTTGAGTCCGTAGAGCGTCCGGTGTTCGAAGAAGACGACCGGATTGTCGTCGTAGATCGCCGACCAGAGCAGCCCTCGAACATCGGCGGGCGTCGAGGCGAAGACCACCTTCAGCCCCGGCACGCCGACGAACCAGGCTTCGACCTGCTGCGCGTGCTGGGCACCCGGCGACCAGCCGGCGCCGCCCTGCGTCCGGATCGTCAGCGGCACCTTCAGTTGCCCGCCGGACATGTAGCGGTGTTTCGCCGCCTGATTGACGATCTGCTCCATCGAGATCGTCAGGAAGTCCTCGTACATGACCTCGACGACCGGCCGCATCCCTTGCATCGCCGCGCCGATCCCTGAGCCGACCAGCGCCATCTCGGAGATCGGCGTGTTGCGCACGCGCTGAGGGCCGAACTCGTCGAGCATTCCCTGGGTGACGCCCATCGAGCCGCCCATTTCGGCGATGTCCTCACCCATGATGAAGACGTTTTCGTCCTGGCGCATAGCCTGAGAAAGGGCGTCGCGAACGGCTTCGCGGTAAGACAGCTCAGGCATAGACGTTTTTGAGGGCGTCCTCTGGCCTAGGGTCGGTACCCGCCTTCGCGAACTCGACCGAGGCATCCACGAGCTCCTGCACCTCGCGGTCGAGCGCCTCGAACTCCTCGTCGGAGAGCCCCAGCTTCTCGCGCAGCAACCTGATCGGATCCGCCGTTTCCTGCAGGCGATGGAGCTCGTCCTTGTCGCGATAGACCTGCGGATCGCCGATGTAATGGCCGACCAGACGCTGCGTCTCGCAGAGCAGGAACACCGGCCCCTTGCCGTCGCGCGCGTGTTTCAGGGCGCGGGCGGCGACCTTGTTCACCTCCTCGACGTCCTGGCCGTCGACCTTCATCGATTTCATCCCGAACGCCTCGGCGCGCTTGCTGAGATCCTGGATCGGCGAGTGCTGGCTCTCCGGAGTCGACTCCGCCCAGTGATTGTCCTCGCAGACGAAGACGGCCGGAACGCCCCACAGCTGAGCGAGGTTGAGCGACTCGTGGAAGGTGCCGATGTTCGTCGCCCCATCGCCGAAGAACGCCACCGCGACACGCGGCTCGCCGCGGAGCTGGAAGGCGAGCGCGGCCCCGACGATCGCCGGCAGACCGCCGCCGACGACCGCGTTCGCACCGAGATTTCCGCGCTCCACGTCGTAGAGGTGCATCGAGCC
>JALYLK010000384.1 GCA_030774275.1 Actinomycetota bacterium | reverse complement strand
GACAGGAACCCCGAGCGGCTCGGCCGCCTCGACAGAGACGCGCTCGGCGAGGATGTTGTCCGTTTCCAGGGATAGGTATGCGTGCTGCTCCGTCGACCCGAGCGGAAGCACGATGCGGTCGTCTCGCTCGAGGTACTCCTCGACCTGCATCCAATTCAGTTCGCGGACATGCACGGAGAAAGCTCCTTTCAGGCGGTTAGAACTCTCACGAGCGCTCGAGCGTCGCGTAACGGCGGCTCTGCACCTCGAACCAGCGCAGCAATGCGTACCCCGCGACTCCATAGATCGCACCCACGAGCAATTCCGCACCAAGGAGCCCACGCACGTCGCCGAGGCTCGCGCCCGCCGCGAGCTGGCGCGCGGCCTCGATCGCGTGCGTGAACGGCAGTCCCTGCGCTGCGGTGCTCATCCAGCTGGGAAGGGCGTCGAGCGGGACGTTCGCACCCGTGAAGATCAACAGGAAGCCGAAGATCACGTTCGAGAGCACAGCGTTCTCCCTGATCCGAAGGCTCAACGCGGCGTTGATCAGCCCCAGGCCCGTACAGGAGAACGCCGCGATCAGGACGACGAGCCCCAGTGGCGCGAGCGAGCTAGTCGGCAGGTGCACGCCCAGGACGAGCGCCCCCACGAGCAGCGCGAACGCAGACACGAAGGCCCCGTTCAGCACCACCGGCAGCGAGCGTCCAAAGAAGAGCGGAATACGTGGAGCAGGACTGACCAGGATCGCGCTGAGCGTGTTCTGGTACCGCTCGCCGCCGACCATCTGGGCCATTGCGAACAGGCACGGGATCGCGGCGTACTGGAGGGCGTTCCCGATCAGGAAGAACTCGTCCGATTCGAGCCCCGCGGATCGTCCGATATAGGCGAAGAGCAGGATCTGGAAGATCGGTGCCACGAGCATCGTGGGCACATAGATCCACGGCGTCAGCCAGTAGAAGAGCGCCCGGAAGCTCGTCAGCCCGCCGACGACGAAGATGCGCGCCGCGACGGTCACGTCAGCGAAAGGGTGCCGCGGCCGCGCGCGTCGTAGAGGACACGATCGGTCACGAGCACGGCGAATCCCACGTAGGCGGCACCGAGGCCGAGGCAGACGAGCAGGTCCGGCACGGGTGTGCCGCCGAGGGCCGACTCGCGGATCGCGCTCATCCCCCAGGTCGGCGCGAGAACCCACGAGATCGGGCGGACCCAGCCGGGCAGCAGCGCGAGCGGGACGAGGAAACCGCAGATCAGCCAGACCGGATACTCGAAGAAGTTCCCGAGCACCCAGGCCGCCCGGAAACGGACGAACGACACGGCGAAGAGGAGTCCGAGGCCGCCGAACGCGAGGACGGTGCCGGCGACCGACAGCGCGAACAGGAGTGGATGCTTAATCGTGAGCGGGATCCCGAATGCGAAGCGGCCCCAGAGGAGCGTTGCGGCGAGGTTGTAGATGCCGACGGTCGCCAGACCGAGGGTGGCCGGGAGCATGACGAGCGAGAAGTGACGTGGAGCGGCGATGAGGAGCTCGAGCGTTCCCCACCAGCGCTCGCGCTGCATGGCCGAGCCGGCCGAGGTGCTGACGGACGACCACATGCCCATCACGGCGGCGCCCAGCGACGCATAGATCAGCGTCCTCGGACTCTGTCCCGCGCGGAAGACGAAGAAGGCCGTGGTCGCGAAGAACAACGGGTAGAGGACGTTCCCGAACCCGTCGAACGGCGAGCGCAGGATCATCTTGAACTGCAAGTACCAGCCCACGCGGAGCAGTCTGAGGGTGCTCATTCTTCGGTGACGAGCGCCACGTAGGCATCCTCGAGCGTCGGCTCGCGCCGCGAGACGCGGCCCACCTGCCCGCCGTTCAAGTGGCCGAGGATCGCCGATGTCAGCTCCACGTCGGTCTGCGTCTGCACCACCAGCACCTGGGCTTGCTCTCGCTCCTCGACCGAGACGGCCACGACTCCCTCGAGCCGCCGCACGCGCTCGATCGTCCCCTCCGGGACGCCGAAGACTTCGACCTCGACCACGCTGCCCTGGTCGACATCGCGCTTCAGGTCGGCCGGCGTTCCCTCGGCGACGATCTCTCCCTTCGAGATGACCGCGATCCGGTCGCAGAGCGCGTCGGCCTCGAACATGTAGTGCGTCGTCAGGAGGATCGTCTTTCCGGCGGCGGTGAGCGAGGCGATCGTCGACCGCAACTCGCGGGCTCCGACCGGGTCGAGCCCGATCGTCGGCTCGTCGAGGAAGAGCACTTCGGGGTCGTGCAGGAGGCCGCGCGCGACGTGCAGGCGCTGCTTCATGCCGCGCGAGTACCCCTCCGCGCGTTCGTGCTCGCGGCCCTTCAGCCCGACGAGATCGAGCAGTTCATCGATCCGCTGCTTCTGCAGCTTGGGCGGGACCCCGTAGAGCTCGGCGAAATAGCGCAGGTTGTCGTACCCCGACAGCCGCTCGTAGACGCCGCGTTCGCCGCCGAACACGTATCCGATTCGCTTCCGCACCTCGCGCGCGTCCTTGACCACGTCCAGGCCAAGTACCCGTGCGGTGCCTGCCGTCGGGATCAGCAGGGTGATCAGCATCTTGATCGTCGTCGTCTTGCCCGCCCCGTTCGGTCCGAGCAGGCCGAACAGCTCGCCCGGTTCGATCGAGAAGCTCACCCCGCGAACCGCTTCGATTTCCTTCGACTTGCGTCGGACCGTGCCGGTGTGCGTCTTGTAGGTCCGCCGCAGCTCGTGCGCCTCGATTGCAGCCACGGCCTCAGCCTAACCGCGCGGGCAGTTTGGCTAAACTCGGCCGCGCTCGGCGGCGTAGCTCAGCTGGTTAGAGCAGCGGAATCATAATCCGAAGGTCGAAGGTTCGAGTCCTTCCGCCGCTATTCTCCGCCGCAAGTCCGGCCCTCGCATCCGCGAGGGCCATGACGACTCGCGTCGGCTCTTGTTCTTCGGCAATCGCTTGTGAGCCGCGCCCGCACAGGTCGGTCGCGGCGGCGAAATGCGCGATCGGGCGGACACCAACCCTGGAGCCGAGTCGTCGCTACAATCGGGCAGCCGGCCGGGAGGAGCTGCCTTCCGGTCGTTTCCACGCATTCGACCAGGAGCTTTTCGCTTGGCAACCGGAGTACGAGACGCGATCACCCTCGCCTGCACCGAGTGCAAGCGGCGGAACTACCAGACGACGAAGTCCAAGCGGAACACGCCGGACCGCGTCGAGCTGCGCAAATACTGCCGCTGGTGCAGGCATCACACCGTCCACAGGGAGACGCGCTAACGATGGCGAAGCAGACGCGCGCCCAGCGGCGCGCTCGGCGTGCCGAGCAGGAACGCCAGCAAAACGGGGGCGATGCGAGACCCGTTCCGCGCCAGGCGCAGGTCCCGGCCAGCGTGAGCAGCGCGGAGCCGGTGGTCGATCGCAGGCTTCCTGGCTCTGGCGTCCGGCGCTTCATCGCAGAGTCGATCGCCGAGCTGAAGAAGGTCGAGTGGCCGACCCAGCAACAGCTGATCCAGGGCACGGCGGTCGTCCTGATCGCGTGCATCATCGTCGGCACCTATCTGTGGCTGGCCGATCTCGCCTTCAAGCGGCTCGTCCAGAACGTCCTCCTGGGTTAGAGCGAGGGGTCAAGCAATGTTCAAGTGGTATGCCATCAACACGTACTCCGGGCACGAGAACAAGGTCAAGACGAACCTCGAGCACCGGATCGACTCGATGAACCAGCATCCGCGGTTCCGCCGTGTCGTCGTTCCGACCGAGCAGGTCATCGAGACCAAGGACGGCCAGAAGGTGCAGACGGAGAAGCGGATCCTCCCTGGCTACGTGCTCGTGAACATGGACCTGAACGACGACGCCTGGACGGTCGTCAAGAACACGCCCGGGGTCACCGGCTTCGTAGGGGCGGGCACCAAGCCGGTGCCGCTCTCGCAGGGCGAAGTCGACCGCATCCTCCGCACCGGCGCGACCGCCGGCGAGCGCCCGCGGGCCCAGGTCGAGTTCTCGCTCGGCGAGTCGGTGAAGGTAACGTCCGGCCCGCTGTCCGACTTCGACGGCGAGATCGTCGACGTCAATCCCGACCAGCAGAAGCTGAAGGTGCTCGTGGATATTTTTGAGCGCCAAGTCCCGGTCGAACTAGGGTTTGATCAGGTGAAAAAGATCGACTAATGGCGAAAAAGGTTCTCACCATGATCAAGCTGCAGATCCCCGGCGGGCAGGCGAACCCTGCGCCGCCGGTCGGCCCGGCGCTCGGCCAGCACGGCGTCAACATCATGGAGTTCTGCAAGGCGTTCAACGCTCAGACTGCCGATCAGAACGGCCGCATCATCCCTGTCGAGATCACGGTCTACGAGGACCGCTCGTTCGACTTCATCACTAAGACCCCGCCGGCTGCGGTGCTTATCAAGGAGGCGTTGCGGATCGAGAAGGGCTCCGGCGAGCCGAACCGCGAGAAGGTCGGCCGCTTGACACGCGACCAGGTGCGCCAGATCGCCGAGACGAAGATGCCGGACCTCAATGCCCGAGATGTCGAACAGGCGATGAAGGTGGTCGCCGGAACGGCCCGCTCGATGGGAGTCGAGACGGACGTATGAGCCATGGCAAGAACTACCGGGCCGCGCGCGCCGCGATCGACCGCGAGCATCTCTACTCGCCCGCTGAGGCGATCCGGCTGCTGAAGAGCTTCCCGGAGAAAAAGTTCGACGAGACGGTCGAGGTGCACTTCAACCTCGGCCTCAACGTCCGCCACGCCGAGCAGCAGCTTCGCGGCACGCTGATGCTTCCGCACGGCACCGGTCGTGAATCCAGGGTCGCGGTGTTCGCCGAGGGCGACAAGGCACGCGAGGCGCAGGAGGCGGGCGCAGATGTCGTCGGCACGGCCGATCTCGCGAAGCAGATCGAAGAAGGCTTCGACGAGTTCGACGTCGCGATCGCTACGCCCGACCAGATGAGCGTCGTCGGCAAGCTTGGCCGCATCCTGGGCCCCCGCGGGAAGATGCCGAATCCGAAGACCGGCACCGTGACGATGGACGTCGGCAAGGCGGTCGAGGAGGCGAAGGCCGGCAAGCTCGAGTACCGGACCGACCGCGGCGCGAACGTGCACGTCGCCCTTGGCAAGAGGAGCTTCGACGAGCGCCAGCTCGCCGAGAACTACGCGGCGCTGGTCGACGAGATCATGCGCGCGAAGCCTGCGGCTGCGAAGGGCCGCTACATCAACGGCGTTACACTGACGACCACGATGGGCCCCGGGATTCACGTCGACCCGGCGCGGACGAGGGGCATCGTCGAAGAACTCGAGGAGACACCGGCACAAGAAGCCGTACCCGCGTAAGAACTAGCCCGTCGCCCCAGACCGTTGGCAGCGCGAGAGCGCAGAAGACCACCGTAGGCGGCCCTTCCGAGAAGCCTTCTCTGTCGGGTCCGCCATTGGCGGGCCCGAAGTGTTTCGAGGAGGTGATTCGATGCTGAGACAGGACAAGGAACGGATCGTCAAGGAGCTCGCCGACCGGCTGAAGAGCTCGCAGAACCTGCTCGTCGCCGACTACCGCGGCCTGACGATGCCCGAGATCGACGAGCTGCGCACGAAGCTGTTGGAGTCCGGCGCGCGGTTTTCCGTCGTCAAGAACACGCTGACGCGGCGCGCCGCCGAGGAGTCAGGCGTCAAGGACCTGCTCGACCTGATCGACGGCCCGACCGCGATCGCGTTCATCGACGCCGGGGGCGATCCTGCGGCGGTCGCGAAGGTCCTGAACGACACCGCGCGGGCGCACGACGTGCTCGTGATCCGCGGCGGCTTGCTCGACGGCGACACGGTCACGGACGTCGAGGTCAAGCGGCTCGCGACTCTGCCGCCGGCAGACGTGGTGCGCGCGCAGCTCGTAGGGGCGGTCGCCGGACCGCTGACGACGGTGGTTGGACTGTTCACCGCGCCGCTCCGCGATCTCGTCAACGTCCTCGACGCCCGGATCAAGCAGCTCGAGGAGCAGGGCGAGACCGCCGGCGCCGCTGAGCCAAGTGATCTAGATCACAAGGAGACGGAAGCGGTGGCGGAAACGCCCCCCGAGGCCGAGGCAGAGGCGGAGGCGCAACCAGAGCCCGAAGCGGAAGAACCGCAATCCGAGGAGCCGCAGGCCGAAGCAGAGCCCGAGGTACCCGCAGAAGAGCCGGCACAGGAATCGAACGAAGCAGAACAGGAGGAGTAATGGCCAAGACAGACACAGACAAGCTCGTTCAGGAGCTCGGGGGCATGACCGTCCTCGACCTCGTCGAGCTGAAGAACAAGCTCGAAGAAGAGTGGGGCGTGACGGCCGCCGCTCCGGTTGCGGTTGCCGCTGTGGGCGCTGCTCCGGGCGGCGATGGTGCAGCTGCGGAGGAGGAGCAGTCCACCTTCGACGTCGTTCTCACCGCGGCCGGCGGCCAGAAGATCCAGGTGATCAAGGTCGTCCGTGCACTCACGGGCCTGGGTCTCAAAGAGGCGAAGGACCTCGTCGACGGGGCGCCCAACCCGGTCAAGGAAGGCGTCGCCAAGGAAGAGGCCGACACGGTCAAGGGTCAGCTCGAAGAGGCCGGAGCAACCGTCGAGTTGAAGTA
>JALYLK010000383.1 GCA_030774275.1 Actinomycetota bacterium | reverse complement strand
GTCACCCTCACACTCGAGCGCCGGGGCGACCAGGTCGCGTTCGTCGTCAGCGACGACGGAGCGGGCTTTGATCCGGTCCTCGCCGGAAAGGGGATCGGCTTCGTCGACATGCGCGACCGCGTCGCCGCCGTCGGCGGCCAGCTCGAGATCAGCTCGGCGCCCGGAGAGGGAACGACCGTGCGGGGGGCGATTCTCGACGCCGGGACGGTGGCTTGAAGAGCGCCTCTGACGCTGGTCGAGCGTAAGACGCGTCGACGCTTCGGCGAAGACGGCTAATTGGCCGCGTAGGGTGCATAAACTCGGCCACTCGCTCGGGTGAGTCCTATTTGCAGCGGAGTCGCGTGTGCGCACCTCGCCGAGGCGTATCCCGTCCCCCCGCCGCTGCCGCTGCACCGATAGAGCGAGGATGGACGGCCTGGACGACGCCGCACCGATCGATGCTCTGCGTCGGCGACTGCGGTGGATTCGTCCGCCAATGGCAAGCATCGAAGGGCGCGAGGCGTTCTTGTCGACCAGTATCGGATTGGGCTACTGGGCCGTCGGGGCTGTTCGAGCCTAGTAGCCATGCGGGTTCCGCCGAGTACGAGCCGCTTTTGTCGACTAGTCTCGAAATGGGCTCCTGGGCGCTCTGGCCGTTTGAGCCCAGGAGCCATGCGCGTTCCGCGAAGATTGGGCTAGCCCGTTCGAGTGGCCCGTTTTTACCGGAATGAGCTCTTGCGCCCGGGTGCCGCACGTGTCGCACTTCCCGCAAACTGCGACACCAAGGCCAGGAGTGACGGCGTCGCGCGATGACGCTTTGCCATCGTCCGGTCTGCTGTGCAGCGAGTTGAGACCTATGGTGTCGGCGAGGAACGGGCGCCGGTCGATACACACAACGTCCGCGGCGGAGGGTTGGGGCCGCCCCGCGTTTGCTGCTTCGCCACCCCGATCACCAGCCAATGCCGCCCATGCAGATCGAAGGCCGAACCTGGCCTCAGCTCGACCGAGGTCTCATAGCTGGTCTCGTAGATCCGGCCATTCGAATACTGCAGCGAAACAAGTACCTCCACGCCCTCCTAATCGGCAACGAGCGATTCGAACCTGAGCCCGCCTCAGCAGCCCGCGAAGAACGACCCGTTCCCTTTGTCGCCTTCTGGAGGAAATGCGACACCTCCCCTAGATGGCGTTTGCGCCAGGGCAAGACGACGAGGGCGCGAGGCTCCCCCCTGAAGCGGTCGGCGTATGCCAGAGTTCCCGAACCCCAGGTGCTGCGTGAATCTCGAGCGCGTTAGTCCAGATGAACGGTCACGCACGCTGTCGCGTACTCGGCCGTGTTTCCGTTCATCAGGAACCACATTCCGCCGACCGTGAGCCCACGGAGACCGTCGGCATCGGCGGGCGTGAACACGGCAACGCCATGAAATTACTGAAGATGGCATACGGGTTGCGGATGAAAAGAGCGATCAGCCCCCACCAGCCGAGCAGGATCGTGAGCGCTTGGTACTTGAAGAAGACCCGGCGGCGGCAATCCGAGCAGAAGTAGCCGCCATGGGTGTAAATCTGATCCGCGAACACAAGCCCAACGACACGGCGGAAGTGCGCGAAGCAAAGCTCTCGCCCGGTCTGGCCGCACTCATCGCACGGCTCTCCCGTCTCCGGCGAGAACGACGCCACTTCCCCTGCGCGCATGACTTTCACAACGCCGAGACTGCCGCATTGAGGACACGGGGCGCTTGACTCGCCCAAGTCGGCAAGACACTCCCCACAGACTCGCCTCATCGTCTCCCGACACGTTACGAGACTCGCGGCCAAAGGACAATTTCAGGCCGGTCGAGCCGAACGCCTACGCGCTTCCCACGACCCGGCCCGAATCGACGCTAGCCACTAGCGAGCGCTCGCGCTAGTGGCCGTTTAGGACCTTGCGCCTTGATTTTTGCGAACCGGGACGGACGAACTCACGGCGTAACTTCCTCTTCGGAGAACAGGAACTCGCGGCGCTTGCCGCGCCGAACATCCGACCAGATGAACTGATACCTGCCTGCCTGAAGTGGCGGCGCGTCGGGGCCGAATTGATCCGGATACACAACACCTGGCGGCGGTGGTCCGACTCTGTCGATCGTTCGTGTTCCTGCGACTCCAGCGAATATCACGCGATAGCCCCACTTGTCACCGCGACGGCTAACAGACAACGCAAGCTCGTTGACCCCCTGGGGTGGGCTTCCATCCTTAAGAGACAACCACACGGTTGCCTTCCCATCTTTGATCTCGACCCGCGTTTGGAAGTGCTTGTGTCCGTGGCGGTAGTGCTCCACAACCTTGCGAAGCGTGGCGAACGCGAGCGTGACGGGATAAGTGACGAGCGCAGTAAGAAGGGCACCCTTAAGACCGTCACCCCATTTCAGGCCGGTAAGCGCCACGACGGGGATGGCGAGAATAAGCACGGTCGTCGCAAGTCCGAGCCAAAGACCGCCAATCTCAGCGCGAGCCTCCGAAATTGAGGCGCGCACTATCCACCGCAACCTCGGAACTGCATCACGGCGACGCACGACGGCAAGTCCTATTGCGATCGCCGCAAGCAGGACGACACCGCCGATGGTCCATCGAACCCAAGCCATCTCGTATGCCACGCCCAGAGGGCCGGGCTCACGCGCTCGAGGAGCTGCGCGGCTCGATGGCGACCGCCTGGCTCGACGAGCGGCGCCCCGGGACGCTCTTCCTCGCCCGCGGCGTCGGCCGCCCGCTCTGGATCGGCACGGGCAGCGAGGAGACCTTCTTCGCCTCGACGAAGGCCGCGCTCGAGGTGGTCGAGCTCTATCTCCGGCTCAAGCTGCGCAAGCGCGAGGTCGGCGAGGGCACGGTCGTCGCCGTCGCGGAAGGCCGCGAGGTCGGTCGCGAGCGCTTCCGGCCCGACCGGGACTTCGAAG
>JALYLK010000382.1 GCA_030774275.1 Actinomycetota bacterium | reverse complement strand
TCGAGCGCCGCCGCGAGCGCGTCGTCGCCGTCAGCCCACTGATCGGCGGCCGCGCGGTCAAGGGCCCGGCCGCGGCCATGTTCGAGAGCCTCGCAGGCGGGACGAGCGCCGCACAAGTAACAGACTGTTACAAGGCCTTGGCCGGTGCGCTTGTCCTGGACGAGGCCGATGCGGACGATGCGGAACAGGTCGCAGAGCGCGGCGTCAGGCCGCTCGTCACCCGCACGTTGATGTCCGAACAGGACGCGAGGCACGCACTCATCGAAACCGTCCTCGGCCTCGTTCCGACGTCTTGAAGGTGTCCATCGTCGGCGGCACGGGCGCCTTCGGGCGTGCGCTCGCAGCGCGGCTCCGGGACCTCGAGTTCGACGTCGCGGTGGGCTCGCGCGACCAGGAGCGGGGGTGGGAGCGGGCGGTCGAGCTCGGGGTGCGCGGCGGCGGCAATGAGGAGATCGTCAAGGACGCCGATCTCATCGTTCTCGCGGTCCGATCGAGCGCGACGCTCGACACCGCTCGGGAACTGGCGGAGGCGATAGGACAGACGCCCGTGCTCTGCGTCGCCAGCGATCTGCTTTTCACCGAGCGCGGCATCCTGCCGGGACGGGACGAGCGCTCGCTCGCCGAGGAGCTCGCCGAGGCGATCGAGGCGCCGGTCGCCTCGGGCCTGCAGTCCGTCTCCGCGGTCGGGCTCGCCGCGAACGACCTTCCCGAGCAGGATGCGCTGATCGCCGGGGACGATCCGCGGGCCAAAGAGCCGGCGCTCGAGCTGGCCGGGAAGCTCGTCGGCGGCAGGGCCTTCGACGCCGGCCCGCTTGCGAATTCGCGTGCACTCGAGGCGATGACCGCGGTGATCCTGACCGTCAACAAGCGGTACAGGGCTCACGCCGGGCTAAAGCTGACCGGCATTCCCGACAAGTAACAGTCTGTTGCAAAGTTTTCGGGGCGAGCTGCGCGTGATCCCGGTCCAGGGACTGCCGGAGGTGGGCGAGGGGGACGACGTCGCGGCGCTGATCGCGGCAGCCGTGAAGCTGCAGGACGGTGACGTCGCCGTCGTCGCGCACAAGGTCGTCTCGAAAGCCGAGGGCCGTCTGGTGCGTCTCGACGAGATCGAGCCGTCGCCGCAGGCACGCGATCTCGCCGGCGGAGAGGATCCGCGCCGGCTGGAGGTGATCCTGCGCGAGAGCGCGCGCCTCGTCCGCACGCGTCCGCCGCTCGTCATCGCCGAGACGCGTCACGGCTTCGTCTGCGCCTCCGCGGGCGTCGACGCATCGAATGCGCCGGAGCCGGACATGCTCGTTCTGTTGCCGAAGGACCCGGATGCCTCGGCGGCGCGGCTACGCGATCGCCTGCGTGAGCTGGCCGGGGCGGAGGTCGCAGTGATCGTCAGCGACTCGTTCGGCAGGCCCTGGCGACAGGGAACGACCGACGTGGCGATCGGTTGCGCCGGCCTCCGGCCTTTGCTCGACCTCCAAGGCGAGCGCGATGGGACCGGCTACGAGCTGCACGCGACTGTGATCGCCGTTGCCGACGAGCTCGCCGGCGCGGCAGACCTCGTCCGCGGCAAGCTCGACCAAGTCCCGGTTGCGATCGTCCGTGGCTTGGACGCCCGCGGCGAAGGCACCGCAGCCGAGCTCGTCATGCCGCCGGAGCGCGACCTGTTCCGTTGACGAAAGCACGCGGACTGTCCCCGCGGGGCGTGACCCGGTGCCAGGCGTGCGGACACGTCCCGAACCGACAAACCGCTGCAAAGAGGCTGAAAACATCGACGGTGCGGAGACATGGCCGTTGGCGTTTTGGTGCCAGGCACCGGGACACGCCCACGCGGGTCGGGCTCAGCCGCGACGGCGTAGCGCGATCCCGGTCAGGAGGTCGCGGACGATCCGGTCGGCGACCAGGGCTGTGATGTCGGCCGAGCCCGGAGCGGTCGGGATCACCTCGACGACCTCGGCGCCCACGAGCTCGAGGCGCTCGGCGACCGTGCGGCAGGCCCACAGGAGGTCGCCGCTGGTCATCCCACCCGGCTCCGGCGTTCCGGTTCCTGGCGCGAACGCGGGGTCGAGCACATCGACGTCGACGCTGACGTAGGCCGGGCCGGTGCCGACGACCTCGAGCACGCGCTCGACCACCGTGGCGATCCCGAGCTCCCGCACGTCGTGCATGAAGTAGCTGGTGATGCCGTGCTCCTTCTGCCAGGCGAACTCCTTCGCGCCCGGCCAGTAGCCGCGCAGCCCGACCTGGGCGTAGCGCTTCGCGTCGACGTGCTGCTGCTCGACGAGGCGGTACATCGGCGTTCCATGCGAGACCTCAGAGCCGAAAACCTCCGTGCCGGTGTCAGTGTGGGTGTCGAAGTGGACGAGGCCGAGCGGGCCGTGCCTGGCGGCGCACGCGCGAATGTCGGGCTCGGCGATGGAGTGATCGCCGCCGAGCACGATCGGGATCGCGCCGGCCGCGACGACCTCGCCGACCGTGCGCTCGATCGCCTGGTGCGTCCGCGCCGCATCCGCCGGGAGCACCGGCGCATCGCCGTAGTCGACCATCCGGAGCTCGGCCATCGCGTCGACCCCCGCCTCGAGGTGCGGTCCCGGCGGGCAGCTGGCGGCGCGGATCGCCCGCGGGCCGAAGCGCGCCCCCGGCCGGTCGGACACGAGATCGTCGGTCGGCGCGCCGACGATCGCCACGTCCATGCCCTCGAGTTCTGCCGGGTCCTGCGTGTAGGGAAGCGACCCGAACGTGAGCAAACCAGCGTAGTCAGGCTTCTCCCCGTACTGGCGCCAACGCTCGAGCGGGTCGATCACGCGCCTAGTGTCTCAAGCCGTTCGTGAACCAGGCTCGGCCGGCCGCAAGCGCTGCTCGACCACCGCTTCACCGGCCGAGCGGACCGCCGAATGCCCGGTCACCGCCGCGAGAAAGTCCTCCCGCTCGAGTGCATAGAGACGCGATCGCGTCGTTGCGATCACCGTCGCGGTTCGCGGTATGTCGCGCAGCAGCGCCAGTTCCCCGAAGAAGTCGCCGCGGTGCGCCTCGGCGTGAACGCCGTTCGTCACCTCGAGAGCTCCGTCGGCGACCATGTAGAAACGATCGCCGGAGTCGCCGGTCCGGATCACGACCTCGCCTGCGGTCACAGGAACCTCGACGAGCCGGGCGGCCATGTGCTCCTTCGCGGCGATCGACAGCGGTGCGAACATAGGCACCCCATCGACGATCGCGAGCTCGTCCGCGGGCGGGAGCATCTCGCGATCGATACGGACGAGTTGCCGCCAGACGATCAGGGTCGCCAGCGGCAGGATCGCCCCGACGACCACGAACGCCGCACGCGAGCCGACGAGGGCGACGATGCCGGTCGCGGCGACGGAGCCGATCGCGATCGCCCCCATCGCCAAGCCCCAGACGATCCCGAGCACGCGGGTCAGAACGTGGTCGGGGACGATTCGCTGAAACAGCGTGAACACCGCAACGTCCTCCACGCTGTTGGCCGCGCCCACCACGGCCAGCAGGAAGATGCCCGCCGGGACGCTCGGCCAGGCCGCAACCAGGATGATCGGAAGGCCCCAGAAGACGAGCGAGACCCCGAACGGCACCGCAAGCCGTCTCCCCTTCAGCAAGAGCGCGCCGAAAGCCCCGACCAGGCCGCCGACTCCGACCGCCGCGGTCAGGTAGCCGACGGCGCCCGCGCTCGCTCCGAACAGCTGGAAGACGCCGACGACGATCAGCACGTTCAGGCAGCCGCGGATGAACGACTGGGCCGTGGTCAAGAAGACGAGCAGCCGGGTTGTCGGCTCAGACACGACGGCACGGAAGCCGCCGGCAAGCAGCTCGCGCGGCCGAGGCATTCGTGCGGAGGCGATCACGTGGATGCGGCCTTCGACGAGCACCCCTCGCAACTGGGCGGCGGCCACGAGCAGCGCGGCCGAGGCGACCAGGAAGACGACGCCGACGTTTGCCACCGAGACCAGCACCCCGGCGACGAGCGGGCCGAGCAGCGTGCCGAGACTCTCCAGCGTCGAGGTCGCCCCGTTCGCGGCGATCAGCTCTTCCGGAGTAGTAGCGAGCGAGGGCAGGGTCGCCTGAAGGGCGGGCCTGAAGAGCGTCGAGGTGACGCCGACGACGCCTGCGAGCGCGAACACGATGAGCTCGCTTCGGCTGAAAAAGTAGGCCGCGGCCGATCCACCAAGCGCCGCCGCGCCGGCGAGCGAGACCGCGACGAGGAACCGCTCTCTCCGAAACCGATCACCCAGAGCGGCCGCGAAAGGAGCGACGAACGCGGCAGGCAGCATTCGAACCAGTCCCGCGATCCCGACGGCCGAGGCTCCGCCAGTGGTGTAGGCGAAGACGCCGAGTGCGACGAAATGCGTCCACTCCGCCGCGATCGAAGCGCCCCAGGCGAGCTCGACCCGGCGCAGATTCTCGTTGCGCGCAAGCGCCGGGAGGGCTGACACGGCTTGTGACCAACGCCGCATATCTCGATTGCTCCCACCGAAGGACGTGAAAGTCAACCCGGTGCGGTGGGCGTAGGCTCCCGCGCGTGGCGCGAAACAGCCGGGACATCGTCACCGACCCGCCTCCGCCCGCCGCGGACACGCGACTCGCCTACGGCCGCGAACCGAAGCAGTTCGGGGATCTGCGGTTACCGGCGGTCGACCGGCCCTGGCCCCTCGCCGTGGTCGTTCACGGCGGCGCCTGGGAGGCGACCTACAACCTGATCCACACCGGCCATCTCTGCGTCGCGCTTGCACAGGCCGGAATCGCCACCTGGAATATCGAATACCGCAGCCGCGGCGACGTCGCCGGCATGTGGCCGGGTGCGGGAGACGACGTGGCCGCGGCGATCGAGTTCGTGGACGAGTTCGCGGAGCGATACCCGTTGGATCGGGAGCGCGTCGTCCTGGTCGGGCACTCGGCGGGAGGACACCTCGTGCTCTGGGGCGCCAAGCGCGCCGGGCTGCCCGTCGTCGCCCTGGCTGCCGTGTCGGATCTACGCGAATCGGCGGAGCGCGTCGGTCCCGAAGGCGCCGTCGCCCGCATTCTCGGCGGGATGCCGTCCGAGATCCCCGAGCGCTACGAAGAGGCCTCGCCGCGCGAGCTGCTGCCGCTCGGCGTCCGCCAGATCCTGGTGCACGGCGACGCCGACGACGGCGTTCCCTACGCGCAGAGCGTCTCCTATGTGGAAGCGGCGGGCGGCGAGGCGGAGCTCGTCACCCTCGATGGCGCAGGGCACTTCGAGCCGATCGACCCGCAGGCGCGCGAATGGCCCCAAACACTCGGGGCCATTCAAGCGTTGCTCTGAGTTGCCTACGGATACGGATAGGTCGGAGTTGTGGTCGAAGTCGAGGTCGAGGTAGATACCGATGCCTTTCCGACCACAACGACGCGCCAGGTGCCGACATCCTTGAACCCGTTGCCCTTGATGTCACCGCGCTTGCGATCCTGCACGAACCGGTAAAGCGGGCCGCCGCGATAGCTGACTTGGATCCGTCCGTCGGGCCGCTTGACGGTGCCGAGCCCGCTGACACCGGTCGGCTTTACGCCCTTCGCGACGACGAGCGGCTTCCAGAGCGAGAGGCAGGCCGCGTTCTTGCAGATGAACCTGCCGTGCCGCTCGACGCTCAGCGAGTAGAGGGTCAGGCCCTGGCGGTTGACGAGAATCGTCTTGCCGAGTGCCCTGTTCTTCGCCGTCATCACGACGCGGGTGCCGCCGGCGCCGCTCGCATTGACCGCGTAAAAAGCGGCGGCGAGCCCGGCGGCGAAAGCGGCCGCGAGAAGAAGTCCGCGGCTCAATGTTGCCGTTCTCTGCATCTATTACCTCCTACGTAACT
>JALYLK010000381.1 GCA_030774275.1 Actinomycetota bacterium | reverse complement strand
CTCACCGGCCCGATCCGCTTCGACTCCGAGGTCTGCAAGCGAGACCGTCTCCTGCGGCTTCTTCTTCGCTCCCATGATTCCCTTGAGCGACGGATACCGCGGTTCGTTGATCGCATCCGATACGGCGACGACCGCGGGCAGCGGCGCCTCGATCACGTCGTAGCCGAACTCGGTCTGCCGCTTGCCGCGCAGCGTGTCGTCCGACACGGTCAGCTCGGCGACCTGAGAGATCAACGGCCGGCGCAGACGGTCGGCGACAGCTGCCCACATGACGGCGCCGTCTGAGTCGTTGGCCTGCTGGCCGAAGAGAACCAGATCGGGCTCCTCCCGCTCGAGCGCCAGGGCGAGCGCGTAGCTCGAGGCGACGAGATCGGAGCCTGCCGCGGCCTCGTCGGCGACAAGGACGACCCGGTCGGCGCCCATCGCCAGGGCCTTGCGAAGTGCGTCGAGCGAGCGCTCGGGCCCGAACGAGACGAGCACGACCTCGGCGTCAGCGTCGTCCCCCTTCAGGCGCAGCGCCTCTTCGACGGCGTTCGCGTCGAACGGGTTTAGCGTCTGCTCACCGGAGCGGTCGAGACGTTTCGTCGCCGGATCGATCCGCCGCGCCTGCTCCGGGACGACCTTTGCGCAAACAACGATCTTCATTCCGGCGCCGGACTCTATCCGCCGCTCAGCTTGTTAGGGTCCCGGCCTTCGAGCGCGAACCGGAGCTCATGCGACGCCACCGGACGACAGCCCGAGGAGCCCTTTTCCTCTTCCTCGTCACCGGCCTGCTGGCCGGGACAGCCGCCGCACGCTCGGGTGACACGACGAAACCGATCATCTTCCCGATCCTGAGCGCCGCTCATTACGTCGACGACTTCGGCGACCCGCGAGCGGGCGGCCCGCACCAGGGAATCGACATTGTCGCCGCCAAGAAGTCGCTCGCGCTCGCCGCCGAGGCCGGGAAGGTCAAGTTCTGGACGACCTCCGCGTCGGCCGGTTGCATGCTCTACCTCTATGGCGCCAGCGGAACGACCTACTACTACATCCACCTGAACAACGACCTCACTCGCGGCGACGACAATCGCGGGAAGTGCGTCGCCGGCACGGCCTATGCGCCGGGGCTCAAGAACGGCGCAAAGGTCACGGCGGGCCAGCCTGTCGGCTTCGTCGGCGACTCGGGGGACGCAGACGGTGTTCACGCGCATCTGCATTTCGAGGTGCATCCGGGCGGCGGCAAGGCGGTCGACGGCTACCCATATCTCCAGACCGCGCAGCATCTCCTCTTCTCGGCGCCGAAGGGCAAGCCCTTCACGCTCGAGCTCGACGGCACCGTCGTGAAGCCCGCCGCATTGACACTGCAGGTCAAGGTGAGCGCCCTCCACGCCTGGCCGATGGGCCAACGCCAGGCGAAGCTGCGCCGGCCACTGCTGCTGAACGTCCCGGACACCGCGCTGGTCCAGTCGACGAACGGCTCGTCGACGCGGAAGACGACGATCCTGAGCGCCCGGGTCGGCCAGACGGTGAAGGTCTGGACGATGCCGGCGACCGCCAGCCTGAAGACCGAGCGCGGCGATGACCTTTCGCTCGACGCGGCCCTGGTCTTGCTGAAGACCGCCTAGCGGCCGACGAAGGTCGGCTCGCGCTTTTCGACGAACGCGGTCATGCCTTCCATCGCGTCCGCGGAAGCGAACAGATCGCCGAAGCCGTCGGCCTCGGCCTCGAGATTCGCGCCGTGGTCGCCTTGGAGCGCCCGATTGCACGCCGCCTTCGCCGCCGCGAGGGCGACCGGGCTCTTCGAGGCCAGCAGGTTCGCAACAGCCATCGTCTTGGCGAGCAGCTCCGCAGGCTCGAAGACCGCGTTGACGAGCCCGTTGCGCTCCGCCTCCTCGGCGCCGACGACGCGGCCCGTAAAGATCAGCTCCTTCGCATAGCCGAGCGTGGTCGCACGCGCGAGGCGCTGGGTGCCGCCCCACCCGGGGATGATGCCGAGGTTGATCTCGGGTTGGCCAAGCTTCGCCGTCCGGGCCGCGTAGCGCAGGTCACAGGCAAGCGCGAGCTCGCAGCCTCCGCCCAGGGCGAAGCCGTTGATCGCCGCAATCGTCGGCTTGGGCATCGTCTCGAGCAACCGCCCGACCTCGTGTCCAAGCGCCCCCCAATCCTTCGCCTCGCCCACGTCAAGACCGCTCATGTACTTGATGTCCGCTCCGGCCGCGAAGGCCTTCTCGCCGGCGCCGGTCAGGACGACCACTCGCGTGTCCGCGTTCCCGGCGAGCCCACGCAGGCGATCGCGGAGCTCGCTCAGCGTTGGAAGATCGAGCGCGTTCAGCGCCTCTTGCCGGTCGATGGTGACGACGGCGACGCCGCCGTCGCGTTCGACCTGAACGCTCACGCGGCGACCTTTTCCCGCAGGAATTCGACGATCTCGCTCGTCGGCGCGCCGGGCGTGAAGACCTCGGCCACGCCCTGGTCCTTGAGCTCGTTCGCGTCCGCCGTCGGAATCGTGCCGCCGAGGACGACGAGCACGTCTTCCGCGCCGTTCTTCTTCAGGCCGTCGAGGATCTTTGGGACCAGCGTCATGTGGGCGCCTGAAAGGATCGAGATCCCGACCGCATCGGCGTCCTCCTGGATCGCGGTCTCGACGATCTGCTCGGGCGTCTGGTGCAGGCCCGTGTAGATAACCTCCATACCCGCGTCTCGTAGCGCGCGTGCGATGATCTTGGCCCCGCGATCGTGTCCGTCAAGACCGGGTTTTGCGATCACGACTCGGATCTTGCGCGCCACGGGCGGCAAGTATATGGCTGTGATGCTGGCATGAAACTGACGGTGGCCGGGTGTTCCCCGGCCTGGCCGAACCCGGGCGGCGCTCAGTCCGGCTACCTCCTCGAAAGCGGCGGCGGGCGGCTCCTGCTCGACTGCGGGCCGGGCGTGCTGGCCCGGCTCCGCGAGAGCGAGCCCTGGCCCGACCTGGGCGCGATTGCGATCACCCACTGGCACCTCGACCACTGGGGCGACCTCGTCCCGTGGGTGTGGGGTCGGATGTTCGGGCCCGGCGAGAAAACACAGCGGCCGGACCTCTGGATCCCTCCGGGAGGCTCGGAGCTGCTGGAGTCGATCGGCGCCCGGCTGGGACGGCCGGACATGTTCGCCGG
Organism: Actinomycetota bacterium; assembly: GCA_030774275.1. Lineage (GTDB taxonomy): Bacteria > Actinomycetota > Thermoleophilia > Gaiellales > Gaiellaceae > 13-2-20CM-68-14. The sequence goes on along the minus strand of JALYLK010000381.1, from coordinate 11,461 downwards.
CACCTTCGACTTGCACGAGTACGTGGACGGCGAGCCCTTCGAAGCCGCGGGGTTCGAGGTCACGCCGAAGCGGGTCCTTCACTACGAGATGCTGGCGTTTGGGTTCCGCGCCTCCTCGAACGGGACGGTGCTCGCCTATTCGGGCGACTCGGGCCCGAGCGAGGCGCTGCCGGAGCTCGCCGAGAACGCCGACCTCTTCGTCTGCGAGGCGACGCTCCTGCAGCCGAACCCGGAGGGCGGGACGCGCGGCCATCTCGCCGCCGACGAAGCCGTGGAGGCCTTCGAGGCGGCCGGTGCGAAGCGGCTCCTGCTGACTCACCGGCCGACCGAGCGCCCCCTCGACTCCGCGCTGGAGCAAGCTCACGACGGGATGAAGCTCGAGGTCAAGCCTCAAGCTCTCTAGGCGTCGAAGAGCGCCCGGGCGCGGCGCCCGCGGTACCAATTCACGCCGGCGATTCCTCCCGGTACGAGGACGATCAAGCTGAGCAGGCCGACCGGGAGCATCAGCCAGATCGGGCTCTCTTTCGCCTTGCCGGAAGTAGCGCTGACCCGCGGCGTGGCCCCGAGCACGCCACCGGTCCCTCCTCCACCGCCACTCGCGACCTGCGATGCCGTGATCGGAGCCGGCTGCCAGTTGTCGACCAGCCAGCGGCGGTGCTTTCGCGAACCCACCGTGTGGAGTCCGATCATGAAGACAGTGGCGTTTTGGTTTGCGCCCCCCTTGGGGAAGAGCGCCATCGTGAAGCCGACCCCTTTTGCATCCGAGAACTGCAGCGCCCACCTCGCTGAGGCGACGGGGAAGGGCGGAATCCCGGGCAGATCCCCGGTGTCCCACTGCTTGCGCGTGTAACCCGCGCGGAGCGTTGGCGTGACCAGGCCCCAGGCGCGATCGACGTCCTTGCGAGCAACGGCCGTGTCGATGAAGCGTGAGGCGACCGCAAGTGCTGCCGCCTTGTCGCGTAGCGTCAGCCGGACCTTTTTCGGGGGGCTGTAGTCGACCTTGAGCGGGCCGCCGCTCGGAGCGACAGCTTCGTGCGGTGCTGTGTTCGACCATCTGACGCCGACCACAACCGCACCGGCCACGAAGGCGAGCGTCGCCGTCAGCCAAATCAGGCGCCGCCGCCAGCGGTACGACGCGAGAACTCCCTTCACCTTGTACAGAGGATAGCTCCGGTCACAGCCACCTCACGAGGGCGATTTCGCCCTACTTGTTGCTAGGCACCGGCGGCCCGGCGAGCGGCGAGAAGTAGCTGACCGCCCAGCGCGCCTGCGACCCTCGTCCGATCTTCGTCACGCCGATCTGAGCGTAGATCGCCTTCTGCCCCGAGCCCTTTGTGGCCACGAGGATCACGTTCTGCTGCACGTCGCGCGGATGCGCGTAGTTCGTGTTCTTCCAGTTGTATCTGTAGACCTTCGCGGTCGGGAAGTACGTCACCGGAATGTTTCCGCTCTCCCACTGCTTGAGCGTGAAGCCGGCCCTCATGTCCGGGTGCGAGATGGCGTAGGACTCGGCCAGGTTCTTCCGGGGGAGCGCCGTGAACAGGAATTCATTTGCGACCCGCCATGCTGCCTTCGGAAATGGGATGTTCGGCTGCGCCTTCGCCGGAGGTGCAATCGGCGGTCCCGTCGGCGCCGTGTTCTCCGTCTTGGCCGTGTTGCCGAACTGGGTGACGACGATCGCGAGGACGCCGGCGACCAGAACGACCGCTCCGATCACCATCGCCCACCTGTTGAAGCGGCGGGACGAGATCGCTGAGTTGACCACGTTCACGGCCATCAGAATCGTAGACGACGAAAGCCGCTTCGAGTTAGGCGAAGTCGCTTTGCACGCCCGAGCCAGACTGAAGTCTGGCACGGGATTGCTTTGGCGGCTGGGGCAGGGTTCGCTAGAAAACAGGCGTCTCGGTCCATGTGCTGATTGCACGCCCGTGCCAGACTGAAGTCTGGCACGGGATTTCGTTGGCGTCTGGGGCAGGGTTCGTTAGAAGACTGGCGTCTCGGTCCACGTGCCCCAGACGCTGCGCAGCGCATCGCACATCTCGCCGAGCGTGACGTAGGCCTTGGACGCTTCGACGAGAGGGGGCATCAGATTGTCGTTTTCGCGAGCCGCCGCCTGCTTCAGGCGGGCCAGCGCGGCTTCGACGACAGCAGAATCGCGCCGCCCGCGCAGGGCCTGAACGCGCTCGATCTGCTGGCCCTCCAGCGCCGGGTCGATCCGCAGGATCTCGACCTCCGGCTCGTCCTCGAGCTCGTACCGGTTGACGCCCACGATGATTCGCTGCTTTTGCTCGACCTCGTGCTGGTAGCGGAAGGACGCGTCCGCGATCTCCCGCTGGAAAAAGTTCTGCTCGATCGCGGGGATGACCCCGCCGAGCTTCTCGATCCGCTCGAAATAGTCATAGGCCTCGGCCTCGAGGCGGTTGGTCAGATCCTCGACGTAGTACGAGCCGCCGAGCGGGTCGATCGTGTTCACTGCGCCGGTCTCGTGAGCGATCACCTGTTGCGTGCGCAGGGCGATCCGGACCGCGTCCTCGGTTGGCAGCGCCAGCGCCTCGTCGAACGAGTTCGTGTGCAGCGACTGGGTGCCCCCAAGGACCGCCGCCATCGCCTCGAGCGCAGTCCGCACGATGTTCACCTCGGGCTGCTGAGCGGTCAGCGAGACGCCGGCCGTCTGCGTGTGGAAACGCATCAGCCAGGAGCGAGGGTTCTTGGCGCCGTAGCGCTCGCGCAACTCGCGCGCCCAGATCCGCCGGGCGGCGCGGTACTTGGCGATCTCTTCGAAGAAGTCGACGTGCGCGTTGAAGAAGAAGCTGAGGCGCGGCGCGAAGTCATCGACGTCGAGCCCACGCTCGATCGCCGCATCGACGTACGCGAATCCGTCGGCGAGGGTGAACGCGAGCTCCTGGATCGCATTCGAGCCCGCCTCGCGTATGTGGTAGCCGGAGATCGAGATCGGATGCCATTTCGGCATCTCCCGCGTGCAGTACTCGACCATGTCGGTCACGAGCCTCATCGACGGCTCGGGCGGGAAGATCCACTCCTTCTGGGCGATGTACTCCTTGAGGATGTCCGTCTGGATCGTGCCGCGCAGGTCAGCAGGCGAGACGCCCTGCTGCTCGCCGACGCAGCTGTAGAAAGCGAGCAGCATCGCCGCCGGCGCGTTGATCGTCATCGAGGTCGAAACCTCGGCGAGCGGGATGCCCTGAAAGAGAGTCTCGACGTCGGCGAGCGAGTCGATCGCAACCCCCTCGCGGCCGACCTCCCCGAAGGAGCGCACGTGATCGGAGTCGTAACCCATCAGGGTCGGCATGTCGAAGGCGGTCGAGAGCCCGGTCTGCCCGTGCTCGAGCAGGTAGCGGAAGCGCTCGTTCGTCTCCTCGGCGGTACCGAAACCTGCGAATTGGCGCATCGTCCAGAGTCGGCCGCGGTACATCGACGGGTAGACGCCGCGGGTGAACGGATACACGCCCGGGTAACCGAGGTCGCGGTCGTAGTCGACGTCCACCGTCTCGGACGTGTAGAGCGGCCGGTTCTCTAGGCCAGAGATCGTCGAGAAAAGCTCGCCCTGGCGCTCGGGCGAGGCTTCGTACAGCTCGCGGCGCCACTCGTCGGTTCCACTGTCGACCCCCGGTTGGCCCTCGGTCGTCGCCACGCCCGAATACTAGGGGTAGGCCTGATGGGCGGTGCGGGCCTATTTCCGCGTGCAAAACGTTGACTTTTATCCCTCGCCCGGACCGCGCGTCCTACCCCGAAAGGGGGATCTTGATTCGCGGATCAACTTTTCGGCGCGGATTTGCTCAGTCAGGCGGCGTTTTTGCCGATTCGAAGGCTGTGGCGAGCTATCCCGCTCACCTTCGCAAGCCTTCACGATTACCTGATCGGCGCGAGAACGCGCCCCGACTCGTCCTTCGTTTCGCCCTCTACAGCGGCGCAGTCCTGCTCGCTGCCGGTCTGGCGATCCTCTGGACCGTCGACCACGAGATCACGGCCAGAGCACGGCACGCAGTCGAAGTGCAAGGGCAGACGATCGTCCAACAGAGCTTGCGCGGGCGCTTGCTGCCGAGCGATTTCAATGCTCCTGTTCGAGGACGACGCCTGGCCCAGCTCGACGAGCTGTTCAGGCGCGAGATCTTCACGCCGGGTGTCATCGGTACTCGCCTCGTCAATCGTGACGGGACAATCACGTATGCCGCTAGGCACCAGCTGATCGGCACGAAGGTGCCTTACATGCGTGACCTGGCCGCCGTCTTTGCAGGCATGTCGAAGCGGCGAGTAACGCACACAGTGAGCTGGCGGGGCAAGCGAAACGTCAAGGTGCTTCAGTCGCTGGTTCCGGTCAGAGAGACCGCGACCACGAAGCCGGTGGGCGCCTTCGAGTTCGACCAGGACTATCGCGCCATCGAGGTCGGCATCGGCGACGCGAGCCATCGACTGGTGCTCATCCTCGTGATTGCCTTCCTCGTCCTCTACCTCTCGCTCTTCCCGATCCTGCACCGCCTCACCGGGCAGCTGGCGTCACGAAACCGGAGCCTGCGGGAACAGGCCGCCGAGCGCGAGGAGCTGCTCGAGGCTGAGCAAACGGCGCGCGCCGAGGCCGAGGCGATCCAGCGGCTGCTGACCGAGCAGAATACGCAGCTCCGGGAGCTCGACCTGATGAAGGACGAGTTCGTCTCGCTGGTGTCGCACGAGCTGCGCACCCCGCTGACCTCGATCCGTGGATATCTCGACCTCCTCCTCGAGGAGGGCGGCAACCTCACTCCCGAACAGGAGCGGTTCCTCGGTGTCGTCGACAGGAACTCTGAGCGGCTGCTCGATCTCGTCGGCGATCTGCTCTTCCTCGCCCAGGTCGATGCTGGGAAGCTCACGATCGAGCGCGAGGACGTCGACTTCGAGCAGGTGGTGCAGGATTCGGTCGAGACACTTCGCCCGATCGCCGAGTCGCGCCGGACCAAGGTCGTCACGTCGATCGCGCCCGTCCCCCGCCTCGTCGGCGATCGGGCGCGCCTCGCTCAGGTGCTGGACAATCTCCTCTCGAACGCGCTGAAGTTCACCCCCGAAGGCGGCCGCGTCTCCGTTTCGCTTCACGCCGACGGCGACCGCGCCGTCGTAGAGGTACAAGACAACGGCGTCGGGATCCCTGGAGCCGAGCAGAACCGCTTGTTCGAGCGCTTCTTCCGGAGTTCGCGGGCGACGGAGAACGCCATCCCGGGAACCGGTCTCGGCCTCGCGATCACGAAGGCGATTGCAGAACGGCACGGCGGACGAATTTCGGTCGAGAGCGAAGAAGACGTAGGCACGTCCGTCCGTGTCGAGCTCCCGCTCGCAACGGCCCACGAGCAAGCAGCTCGCGCGCGCGAGTTGGCTGCTCCCGCTACACCCTGACGGGGAAGCGAACGAAGGAGCTCAGAGGTTCCCGGGCGGACGGTAGCGGTACCCGAAGCCTCTGACCGTCTCGATCGGCGACTCTTGGCCCGCGGGTGCGCCAAGCTTGCGACGAAGGTATCCGACGTACAGCTTGACTTGATCGCGCTCGGCGTTGCGTGCGTCTCCCCAGGCGAGCTCGAGAAGCTGCTCATGGGAGAGCACCTGGTTCGAGTTTCGAACGAACGCGGCAAGCATTCGAAACTCCAGCGGCGTCAGCGACAGCGGGGTCCCCGCAACCTCGACCGCCCGCTGGGCGAAGTCGACGGTGACGAAACCGTCGCCGTAGGTCGGCGGCGTATCGGTGTCGCTACGTCGCCGGCGAAGATTTGCCTCGACCCTGGCCAACAGCTCCTGGCGGCCAAAGGGTTTCGTGATGTAGTCGTCGGCTCCGCCGCGGAGGCCGCGAACCTTGGCCAGTTCTTGCGCCTGAGCCGTCAGCATTACTACCGGTACGTCGCTCAACTCGCGGATCCGCTCCAGCGTCCCCCAGCCGTCGAGCCCGGGCATCGAGACGTCAAGAACGACGAGATCCGGCCGGGACGAGAAAAAGGCCCGAAGACCCTCGTTACCGTCTCCCGCCTCCACGACATCGTGCCCGGCACGCTCGAGTAACTCACGCACGAGACTGCGGATGTCGGCCTCGTCGTCGACCACGAGCACGCTGGCCATGCACGGGGAATATCAGACCCATCGGCTTGCCCGAAGGCTCGCTCGGGTCGGTTCTCCCGCGTCCTGTCCCTCCTGAGAGTGATCTTCGGGCCGGTCATACGGCTTTCACACCGAAAACACACTCGTTCCCTTCCTGCTCTGCCGAAGCCTAGGCCTGTAGTGGCGAGCCTCAAGAATCTGCGGCGTTCTTCCTCTCGACCCGACGAGCCGGTCGACGGCACAGGGACGATCCTCACGGCCTGGCGCGTCTGGATCCTGGCCGCCGTGCTGGCAGCCGGTGCCGGGGCGGTCGTTCTGCGGGGTGGCGCTTCGGGCGCGGCCGAAGCAGCCCGGCGTGCCGGCACTCCATTCACCTCTGTCGTCCTCCGGAACTCGAGCCAAGGCTCCAAAGGCCAAGACGGCGCCCAAGGCTCCAGCGGCGGCTCGGGGGCTGCCGGATCCAGGGGAGCGACCGGCGCAGACGGGACTCGAAGCAAGGCCGGCCGTGACGGTGCTTCCACAAAGAACTCGGCCTCCCCTGGCCTCAATCATGGCGGCGCGGGAAGCGCCGGAACCGTCGGCAAGACCACCTTGGCCGGCGGCGGCGCTGCTGCTGCCGGGCCGCAAGGTGCGCAAGGTCAACAAGGTATTTCCGGCCCGCAAGGACCTCAGGGCATCCCGGGCGCGTTTGCGGGTAAAGGCGATCAGGGCGACCCAGGCCCGGTCGGTCCGCAGGGTGCACAGGGTCCGGTTGGCCCGCAGGGACCGATCGGCATCGGCCCCGCCGGTGCAACCGGGCCTCAGGGCCTGCAGGGCGCAACGGGTGCAACGGGCCTGACGGGAGCCCAGGGCCCCGCTGGCGCGACCGGCGCGACGGGAGCTGCTGGAGCGACCGGCGCACAGGGTCCTCAGGGCGTCAAGGGCGATACCGGTAACGCTGGTGCAACCGGTGCAACCGGTGCAACCGGTGCAACCGGTGCGACGGGTGCTCAGGGCCCCGCCGGCCCGCAGGGGCCGATCGGGCCGACCGGTGCGACGGGCGCACAAGGTCCTCAAGGTGTGAAGGGCGATACGGGCGACACGGGCGCGACCGGTGCTACGGGCGCGACGGGTCCGACGGGAGCGCAAGGCCCCGGGGGCGCGACGGGTGCGACTGGCGCCGCCGGCGCGACTGGCGCCACCGGCGCACAGGGTCCCCAGGGCGTTAAGGGCGATACTGGCGATCCCGGTGCTACCGGGGCTACAGGTGCTTCCGGAGCCACGGGTGCACAGGGTCCCGCAGGCCCGCAGGGGCCGATCGGGCCGACCGGCGCGACTGGCGCGACTGGCGCACAGGGTCCTCAAGGTGTGAAGGGCGATACGGGCGACACGGGCGCGACCGGTCCGACCGGAACCCAGGGCGCGACCGGCGCACAAGGTCCTCAGGGCGTCAAGGGTGACACGGGCGATGCCGGCGCTACCGGAGCTACGGGTGCTACCGGAGCTACGGGTGCTCAGGGTCCCGCCGGGCCCCAGGGGCCGATCGGGGCGACCGGCGCGACGGGCGTACAGGGTCCTCAAGGTGTGAAGGGCGATACGGGCGACACGGGCGCGACCGGTGCTACGGGCGCGACGGGTCCGACCGGAGCCCAGGGCCCCGCTGGCGCGACCGGCGCGACGGGAGCGACTGGCGCACAGGGTCCTCAGGGCGTCAAGGGCGATACCGGCGATCCCGGTGCTACCGGGGCAACGGGTGCTCAGGGTCCCGCGGGCCCGCAGGGGCCGATCGGGCCGACCGGCGCACAGGGTCCGGCAGGCGCACAAGGTCCTCAGGGCGATCCGGGCGCAACGGGAGCCACAGGCCCCGCCGGCGCAACGGGCGCGACGGGCGCTCAGGGACCGGCCGGAGCGACGGGTCCTCAGGGCCCACAGGGCGCCAAGGGCGATACCGGCGATACGGGAGCCACGGGCGCCGCTGGTGCCACGGGCGCACAGGGTCCTCAGGGCGTCGCTGGAGCTACTGGAGCTACTGGTGCTCAGGGACCGGCCGGCCCGCAGGGTCCGATCGGCCCCACCGGCGCAACCGGGGCGCAAGGCCCCGCAGGCCCTCAGGGTCCAGTAGGAACGACAGGTGCTACGGGTGCTACCGGCGCCGGCGGACCCGCAGGCCCGCAGGGTCCGATTGGTCCGACAGGTGCCACGGGTGCGGCGGGTGCCGCCGGCGCCACAGGCGCAACCGGCGCGACCGGGCCGGCCGGGCCAACTGGTCCCGCCGGGGCAACTGGCGCGACGGGCTCTCAGGGACCCCAAGGCCCGACGGGCGCCACTGGCGCCACGGGCGCGACGGGCGCTACCGGCCCCTCGGGCACGGCAGGATCCGGAAGCAGCACCGTGGCAACGTCACAGGGGACGGCCTCCACGACCTATACCGATCTCGCCACCGCCGGGCCTGCGGTCACAGTGACCATTCCCGCCTCGGGCAAGGCACTGGTGATCGTCACTTCCTCTGAGACGAACAGCGGTACCTCGGGTGGAGCTTTCATGGGCTTCGCCGTTTCGGGCTCAACGACCGTCGCGGCGTCCGATACGCAAGCGTTCAGCTTCGTCAACGGAGGCAACCAGGCCCAAACCGTCCAGGGCAGCGGGACGTTCTACGTCTCGGGGCTGACAGCGGGGAGCAATACATTCACCGCGAAGTTCAGGGCGACGGTCGGGACAGCGACGTTCGCGAATAGATCGATCACTGTCATTCCTCTGTCCTAGGAGGGTTTGGTGTGAAAACGCTCGTCGCCGGGGCGCGCTGGTCGTTCCCTGGCAAGGACGCAGGGAGCGTCCATATCCATAGATATGGGCGCGACTGAGGACACCGCCAGGGGGCGAGCAGCGCGTTCCGGCGGCACAGACTTTTTTGCGCCAAACCCTCCTAAGCCATCGAAAGGGCCGACGAACTGTGAATTCCTCCTCCTCGCAGACCCCAGTCGCTGACCTCAAGGAGCAGGCGTCGAATGCCGAAGCTCGAATGACCACGATCGAGACGAAGATCCAAAGCAGCCCGACGATGGAAGCGCACGAAACTCCGCATACAACCGATAGGCCTGCTGTGCCTACGCGCAGGCTGAGGAGCACGCTGCCTCTCTCCTTGGTCGCGCTGCTCATCATGGCGGTCATCCTGTTCGGGGCCTTGCTGCTCCTCCGTGGCCACAACGCCGGCAAGACGACGCTACCGCCCGTGGGCGCGCCTGCAGCGGTCTCCGAAACGCAGCTGAAGGCACTCGCCGCGCAGACCAACCACGCGATCTACTGGGCCGGTCCGCAGCGAGGCACGTATGAGCTGACGCGAACGACCGACGGGCGAATCTACATCCGCTACTTGCCATCTGCCGACAAGGTCGGCGACCGGACGCCGAGCTACCTCACGGTCGGAACGTATCCCACCAAAAATGCCTTCCAGGCAATCCAGCGCGCGGCTGCCCGCCAAGGTGGCGTCTCCGCGACGATCGACCACGGCGGACTGCTCGTCTTTAACAACAGCAGCCCGAAGAGCGTCTACTTCAGCTATCCGAAGAGCAGCTCCCAGGTCGAGGTTTACGATCCCTCACCACTCCAGGCCCGAGCGCTCGTCCTTGGCGGCTCGATCAAGCCGATTCGTTAATTCGGCGAACCCGGTCGACACCGCCTGCTAGGTGTGCGTCGACGCCCCCGGCCTCCAGAGAATCTCGCCGGCGTCCGCGTTGGCGGCCCGAGCGAGAACGAAGAGTAGATCCGACAGCCGGTTGAGGTAGACCGCAACGAGCGGGCTCGCGTCGACCCTGAGGACGGCGCGCTCGGCCCTTCGGCAGACTGCGCGGGCGAGAAAGAGGCGCGCCGCGAGCTCGGTGCCGCCGGGCAGCACGAATGATTTGAGCGGCTCGAGCCCGGCGTTCACGTCGTCGCACTCGGCCTCGAGCCGGTCGACCAGCTCCTGCGAGACGCGCAGCCGCTCGCCCGCCGGGCTCGGAGGGGTTGCGAGATCCGCGCCGAGGTCGAAGAGCTCGTTCTGGATCCTCGCAAGCGGAACAGGAGCCCCATCGATTGCGCGCGACCAACCGAGGAGAGAGTTCAGCTCGTCCACCTCGCCGACCGCCTCCACCCGCGGATCGGTCTTCGAGACGCGGCTCCCGTCCCCGAGGCTCGTTTCGCCCGCGTCGCCGCCGCGCGTGTAGATCCGAGTCAGCCGTACCGGCTCGTCACGCTTCCGCTTGCGACTCATTCGAGAAGGTCACACATCCGCGACAGTCCCGTCACTGACACGTGCGGAATTCAAAAATAGGATCGCCATGGGAGGGCGCGGTGGGACCCGGAGTGACGCGCGTGTACATCCCTAGGAGGGTTTGGTGGAATGGCGCTCGTCGCCAGGACGCGATGCTCGTTCCGTGGGGAGGACGCAGGGAGTGGCAATAGCCAAAGCTATTGGCGCGACCGAGGACACTGCCACGGGGCGAGCAGCGCGGCCTGGGTACACAGACTCCATTTCGCCAAACCCTCCTAACCCTGGGCGAGAGCCCGTTCCGTCAGACCGAGGATCGAGCGCGCGATCACGAGGCGCTGGATCTCGCTCGTGCCCTCGTAGATCTCGGTGATCTTGGCGTCCCTGTAGTAGCGCTCGACTGGGAACTCCTTCGTATAGCCATATCCGCCGAAGATCTGAATCGCCTCGGCCGTCTGCCGCCTGGCCATCTCCGACGCAAACAGCTTCGCCTTCGCCCCCGCCTCGGTGTGCGGCTCGCCGCGCTGCTTCAGCTCGGCCGCTCTGTAGACGAGCAAACGCGCCGCATCGATCTCGGTCGCCATGTCGGCGAGCTTCCACTGGATCGCCTGGAAATCGGCGATCCGCTTACCGAACTGCCGTCGCTCGAGCGCGTATACACGGGCAGCGTCGTACGCAGCCTGTGCGATCCCGAGAGCCTGCGCGGCGATCCCGATCCGGCCACCGTCGAGTGTCGTCATCGCGACCCGGAAGCCCTTGCCCTCTTCGTGCAAGAGCCGGTCACGCTCGACCGTGGCGCCCTCGACGACGATGTCGTTGGTGATCGACGAGTTGAGCCCGAGCTTCTCCTCGTCCCGCGTCACGCGCACGTGATCGCCGTCGAGGATGAAGGCGCTTACCCCGCCGGCGCCCGGCGTCTCGGGATCGGTGCGGGCGAACAGGAGCACCGTGCCTGCGTAACGCGCATTCGTGATCCATTGTTTCGCTCCCGTGATTCGCCAGCCTTCGCCTTCGGGCTCGGCGCGGGTCCGAAGCGCGCCCGCGTCCGAGCCGGCCTCGGCCTCGGTGAGAGCGAACGAGCCCAAGTGCTCGCCGCGCGCCAGCGGAGGGACGAAGCGTGCGCGCTGGTCGTCGTTGCCGAACGTGAGGATCGGCAACGTCACG
>JALYLK010000380.1 GCA_030774275.1 Actinomycetota bacterium | reverse complement strand
TGCAGTAGCCATGTCCGGTCGTGGCAGTTCGGCGGGTCAGACCCGAACGAGGACCGGCTCGCTTCCGCCCTTGCGTTCCGGCCTAACGAGCCGGCGCGAGCTCGACCTTGCCGGCCGGCTTGTCGATCGACTCGACGCGGACCTCGATCGGGTCGCCGAGCCGGAAAGTCCCACCGCCGCGACGGCCGACCAGCGCGGTGGCGAGGTCGTTGAGCTCGAAGTAATCGCCGGCGAGACGGCGGGCCGGCAGGAAGCCCTCGAACACCTCACCGAAGCGGGCGAACAAGCCCGAGCCGATGACGCCGACGATCTCGCCTTCGAACGGCTCGTCCCAGCCGCGTTCGTAGAGCTCGGCATCGAGCAGCCACGCGAGGCAGATGTCATCCGCGCGGTACTCCACATCGGCCGCAGCCCGTTCCCGCTCGGACGCGTGGTCCGCGAGCTCGCCCAGATCCGGTGGTACCGGGTCCCCGGACATGTCCAGCTCGCGGAGCAGGGCGCGATGGACGACCAGGTCGGGGTAGCGGCGAATCGGAGAGGTGAAATGGCAGTACGCGGAGCTCGCGAGCCCCGAATGGCCTAGGTTCCTCGGGTTGTAGCGAGCCTGCTTCAGCGCGCGTAGGACGAGTGAGGGAAAGGCCTCTCTCCCCCGCCCCGACTTCGCGGTGTAGTCGGTCACGAGCTCACTCGCCTGCGCCGCGAGCGCAGCGGCATCCGCCGGCGAAAGGTCATCAGGGGCGGGCGGCGTCGGCACCTTCAGGTCGGCGAGCTTCGCGAGCAGCAACTGGACCGCCTGCGGCTCGGGCTGTTCGTGGACGCGAAACAGCGCCTCGCGGCGACGCCCGGCAAGCAGGGAGGCCACGCGCTCGTTCGCGAGAATCATCAGCTCCTCCACGAGCATGTGCGAGTGCGCCTCCTCCGCGCGCCACGCACGTGCAACGCCACCGCGGCCGTCGAATTCGAACTCGACCTCAGGCGACTCGACGCGCAGGGCGCCTCGCGCGAAGCGCCGCTCGCGCAGATCGGACGAGACCGCTTCCGCGCGCTTCAGCGCCTCGGTCAGGTCGGGCGCCGCACCCTCCCGGCCGGCGAGGATCGCCTCCGCGCGACCGTAGGTGAACCGCTCGCGGCTACGGATGACCGAGCGATAGAAGCTGGGCTCGCCGCCCTCGAGCGGGATCTCGACGGTGACGCAAAGGCGATCCTCGTGCGGCCGTAGAGAGCAAAGGTCCTCGGAAAGGTCGGGCGGCAGCATCGGTGCCACGCGGCCCGGCACGTAGGTCGAGAAGGCGCGCTCGGCGGCCCCGCGGTCGAGCGGGGTCCCGGCCGGGACGAAGTGCGAAACGTCGGCGATGTGGATGTAAGCGCGGTCCAGCTTCAGCGTCAGCGCGTCGTCGAAGTCCTTGGCCGTCTCCGGGTCGATCGTGAACGAGAGCTCATCCCGGAGATCGACCCGCCCCTCGAGCGACGGCAACGGCGCTTCGTGCGGCTCGAACTGCTGCCGCGCTCCTGTCTCGACTAGCAGCGCTTCGAGCACGTTCTCGATCCGCTTCGCCGTCCCGAGTACCCGCTGAACCCGAGCGCGCCCCCGCCGCCCAGAGACCACGGCGAGGTCGCCGGGCCGGGCGTCGCCCGCACCCTTCCGGTCGACCACGATCGGCACGCCGGGCGTGAAGTAGGGCTCGCCGACCAAGAGCTTGCCGCGCCGGGCGAGCTCTACGACAACGGGGTCTATACCTGCAGGAATCTGCGGATCGTCAGGCCGGAGCCGGCCGCCCCGACCAGCAGGCCGGTGCCGAGGATGATCAAGGCGGTCATCCCGAACGGCCAGGCGTGGATGTCGGAGGCGCGAATCACGTGGGGCATGATCCGCGGCAGCGCGATCTCCTTGCCGAGGAGCAGCAGGAGGATCGCCGCCAGCGAGCCGGCGAGTCCCGTGATCAGGCCTTCGAGCATGAACGGGCCCCGGATGAACCAGTTGGTCGCGCCGACAAGCTTCATCACCTCGATCTCCCGCCGCCGGGAAAAGATCGCCAACCGAATCGTGTTCCCGATCAGCAGCATCGAGGAGACAAGCAGGCCAATTACCGCAAACACGAAAAACGCCTCGATCACATGCGCAACAGTCAGCAGCGTCGTCGTGATCTTCTTGCCGTCATCCACGTTATGAACGCCTGGAAGGCACTGGGGCGGACAGTTGCCAAGGCTCGCGTTGATCTGGGTCACATCTTCGGCCCGCTTCGGTAGAACGGTGAGGGCAGGACCCAGCGGGTTGTAAGGCAGCGGGCCTGCCTTGAAGAACTGAGGGTTCCTCTTCTTCATCTCCACAAGCCCCTGTTCTGCCGTGATGAAGGTGACCGACTTGACCTGAGAATCGGAGCCGAGCCTGGTTCTCACCGCGTTGATCTGATTTTGAGTGGCGTTCCGATCGAAATAGACCTTGACCTCGAGTTGTCGCTTGTAGTGGTCACCGAGGGAGATGCCCCAGGTCGCCAAACCGATCAGGAAGCCGAGGAGAAACATTCCGATCAGAACGGTCATCGTCGCGGCCGCGGTCGTGGAGACGTTCGCCCCCAGCGAGCGCACTGCTTCCGAGAGCAGCAGCTTGGTTCGGGCCATCAGGAGGCGTATCCCCCGCGCCGCTCGTCGCGCGCGAGGCGGCCGTCATCGAGCGCGATCACGCGGCGGCGCATCTTGTCGACCATCTCGCGGTCGTGTGTCGCCATGACGACCGTCGTGCCCGCCCGGTTGATTCGGTAGAGCAGCTGCATGATTCCGACCGAGGTGTCCGGGTCGAGGTTCCCCGTCGGCTCGTCGCAGATCAGAAGGGGCGGATGGTTGACGACGGCACGCGCGATCGAGACGCGCTGCTGCTCGCCGCCCGAGAGCTCATCGGGAAGCGAGCTCATCTTGTGCGCGAGCCCGACGAGGTTGAGCACCTCCGGCACCTTGCGCCGGATCGAGGTATTGCCCTCGCCCTGCACCTTCAATGCATAGGCGACGTTCTCGGCCGCGGAGCGGTCCGGAAGCAGCTTGAAGTCCTGGAAGACGCAGCCGATGTTGCGGCGTAGGTAGGGCACCTTCGAGCGCTTCAGGCGCGTCAGGTCGCGGCCGCCGACGACGATCTTGCCGCTCGTCGGCTCGATCTCCTTCAGCAGCAGCCGGATCACGGTCGACTTGCCCGAGCCGGACGCTCCGACGACGAAGATGAACTCGCCTTTCTCGATCACGAAGGAGACGTCGGTCAGGGCCGCCACGTTGGGCTCGTAGATCTTCCGCACGGCCTCGAAGACGATCATCGCGCCGGCGCTCGGCGCCGGCGGCGCGCCATCGACTTCAGGCAGTTCGACGACAGCGAGAGGGATGTCTGTCTTGAGGTCTGTGTCCATTACCGGGTCTGGCGAGCGACCGTGACCGGTCGCTCCGGTAGGGCCGTGAGCACGAGAGTCTAGCCGAGGCTCCGGACCTACATCACCTTTCCCGCCGCCTTGGCGAGCAGGTACTGGTGGATGAACTCATCGAGGTCGCCGTCGAGAACTGCCTGCGTGTTGCCTGTTTCGTAGTCCGTCCTGTGATCCTTGACCAGCTGGTAGGGCTGCAGGACGTAGCTGCGGATCTGACTCCCGAAGTCGGCCTGCTGGGCGGCACCGCGCTCACGGGCGAGCTCCTGCTCACGCTTCTCCTGCTCCAGCTCCGCAAGCCGCGATTTGAGAATCCGCAGCGCCGTTTGTTTGTTTGCGGCCTGGGAGCGCTCGTTCTGGCACTGGACGACGATTCCGGTCGGAATGTGGGTGATCCGCACCGCCGAGTCGGTCTTGTTGACGTGCTGGCCGCCGGCGCCGCTTGCGCGATAGGTGTCGATTCGTAGGTCGCTCTCGTCGATCTCGACGTCCTCGTCGTCTGGCAGCAACGGGCTGACGATCACCTGCGCGAACGAGGTATGCCGCCGGTGCGCCTGATCGAACGGCGACAGACGAACGAGACGGTGCACGCCGCGCTCGGCCTTGAGGACTCCGTACGCGTTCTCGCCCTTGACCGTGAACGTGGCCGACTTCAGCCCGGCCTCCTCGCCCGGGCTCGCCTCGACGAGGTCGGCCTGGAAGCTCCGATTTGCGGCCCAGCGGAGATACATGCGCAGCATGATCTCGGCCCAGTCCTGGGCATCGGTGCCCCCTGTGCCGGCGTGAATCGTGACGACCGCGTCGCCGCTGTCGTACTCACCGGTGAAGAGCGCGTCCTCCTGCAGCCTTTCGAGCTCCCGGCGAAGCGGCTCGATCGAGTCGGCGATCTCGGCAGCCATATCGCCGTCCATCGCGAAGAGCTCGCGCGCGTCCTCGTAGTCGCGCGACAGTCGCTCGTAGCGCTCGAGCCGCTTCGTCAGCCGCGCGTGCTCGGCCGAAACGCGAGCGGCACGCTGTTGATCGTCCCAGAATCCCGGTGCGCCGAGCTCCTCCTCGAGCTCGGCGATGCGCCCCTTCAGCCGTTCCGGGTCAAAGGTAATCACGGACCCAGGCGAGCTGGGTCCCGATCTCCTCGAGCTGCTGCTCCAGTGTCGCGTGCTCGGTCATCTAAGCCCCGTGGCACTTCTTGAACTTCTTGCCCGAGCCGCACCAGCAGGGATCGTTGCGGCCGATCTTCTCGCGCTCGCCAACCGTACGGGTCGCGGTGGCGACCGAGCCACCGCCCGCGAAGAGTCCACCTGCGGTCACCGAGGCGCCGTTGCCTCCGTCGGCTCCCGCTGCCGCGCCGATCGCTTGCGCACCGGCGACGGATTCGTGCTCGTACGCAAGCCCTGCGGCCTCGGCGGACTGGGCCTCCTGGAGGCGCTGCAGCTCGTCGGCGTCCTGCGGCTCGATCTGCGCGTGGAAAAGATGGTTGATGACCTCCTCGCGGATCGTCACGTTCAGCTCCTCGAACATGATGTGGCCCTCGGACGTGTACTCGACGAGCGGGTCTTTCTGGGCCATCGCCCGCAGGTGGACGCCCTCGCGCAGGTAGTCCATGTTCTCGAGGTGCTCGCGCCAGCGGGTGTCGACGACCTGGAGGATGATGAAGCGCTCGAGCTCGCGCATCAGCTCCGACCCGAGCTCCCGCTCCTTGGCCGCGTACCGCTCCTGTGCCTCCTCGGTGAAGTCCTCGATCAACGTCTCGCGCGTGAGCGCGCCCATGTCCTCGCGGAGCTCGTCGACGGTGATCGGCTCGTCGGGAGGCTGGACGTACGTCGCGTCCATCGCCTTGACGAGGCCCTCGAGATCCCATTCCTCGGCGTACTCGTTCTCGGTGAAGTGCGCGACGATCCGTGCGATCACCTCGTCGACCCAGGCGCGCACCTCCTCGGAGAGGTCCTGGCCCTCGAGGACGCGGCGGCGCTGCTCGTAGATGACCGTCCTCTGTTTGTTCAGGACGTCGTCGTACTTGAGCACGTTCTTACGGGCTACGAAGTTCTGCTCCTCGACCTTCTTCTGGGCGTTCTCGATCTGCCGCGAGAGGATGCCCGCCTCCATCGGCTGGTCGTCGGGCACCTTGAACCGCTCCATGATGTTGTGAATCCGGTCGCCGGCGAAGAGCCGGACGAGGTCGTCCTTGCCGGAGAGGTAGAAGCGCGTCTCGCCGGGGTCGCCCTGGCGGCCGGAACGGCCGCGGAGCTGGTTGTCGATCCGCCGGGCCTCGTGGCGCTCGGTGCCGAGCACGTAGAGCCCGCCGAGGTCGGTGATGCCGTCGCCGAGCTTGATGTCGACGCCGCGGCCGGCCATGTTCGTCGCGATCGTGACCGCATGCGGCTGGCCCGCGTCCTTGATGATCTCGCTCTCCCGCTCGTGCTCCTTCGCGTTCAAGACGTTGTGCGGGATGCCCCGGCGCGTCAGCAGCTGTGAGAGGTACTCCGACTTCTCGACCGCGATCGTGCCGACGAGGACGGGCTGGCCCTTCACGTGGCGCTCGGCGATGTCGTCGATGACGGCGTTGAACTTCGCCTCCTCGGTCTTGAAGATGAAGTCGTTCTCGTCGGCGCGCGCAACCGCCACGTTGGTCGGGATCTCGACCACGTGCAGGCCGTAGATCTCGACGAACTCCTTCTCCTCGGTCTTGGCCGTACCGGTCATGCCACCGAGCTTCTCGTAGAGGCGGAAGTAGTTCTGGAGGGTGATCGTCGCCAGCGTGACGTGCTCCTCCTGGATCGCCACGCCCTCCTTCGCCTCGACCGCCTGGTGTAGGCCCTCGCTCCAGCGACGGCCTTCCATGATCCGGCCCGTGAACTCGTCAACGATCTTGACCTCGCCGTCCTGGACGACGTAGTCGTCGTCCCGGTGGTAGAGCGACTCGGCCTTCAGCGCCTGGATCATGTGGTTGACGAGCTGTGAGTGGCGCGGGT
>JALYLK010000379.1 GCA_030774275.1 Actinomycetota bacterium | reverse complement strand
TAGGGCTCCTGCGTCGAAACCGCGGCGGCGAGGGAGCGGCCCGCCATCGAGGGCTGCTCGGTGACGATCCGCAGGGCCTCGTCGGCCGAGGCGTCGCCCGCGACCGCAATCGACCGCATCGCGCCGCGGTTGCGAAGGTGCAGGGTCAAAGTGCGCGTGTCGATCGCGGACAGCGCGACGAGGCCGTGCTCGAGCAGCCAGTCCGTCCACACAGGCCCGCGCGCCTCTCGCATCACGACCGCGCGTGCGTGCAGTCGCGCCGATTCCGACCTGGCCGGCTCGACGCCGTAGTTGCCGACCATCGGAGCCGTGAAGCAGATGAGCTGCTCGGCGTAGCTCGGGTCGGTGACGATCTCCTGGTAACCGGTCATCGACGTCGTAAAGACCGCCTCGCCGAAAGCGAAGCCCTCGGCGCCCACGGATTCGCCTGCGAAGACGCTGCCGTCCTCGAGTGCCAGAAATCCTTTCATCGCTTAGCCTCCTTCTTCGAAAGCCATTCGCCGTGCTCTAGGTAGTGGCGCGCACGAGCCGCGTTGAGCCGCGCGAACTCGAGGTCGGGCCATTCCTCCGACCAGGCCAGCGAGCTGACCACGGCCTGGCGCAAGCGCTCCTCGGCAATCGGATCGAAATAGTCAGTCCAGGCCGGGATTCGCTCCTGGGCCATGCCCGCGTCGATCACGAACCAGTGGTCGAGCTCGTCTGGCGCCTCGCGCGCACCGGCATTGTCGACCTCGAGGTTCAGCTCGAAGTCGGGCGGTTGGTGCCCACTCACGTAGACGACCAGCTCGAGTCGCCTTCCAGGCACCTCCAACGCCGCAATCTGTTCGACCGCGCGCCGGCGGGCCACGCCCCCGAGTGGAGCGTCGACGACAACCACCAGGTCCAGGTCGCTCTCGCCGGGCCGGAAGCCGCCGATCAGGCCCGAGCCGAGCACGAACGAGTCGAGTACCTCGACTTCCTCGCCGAGCGCGGCCAGGACGTCGGCGCGGTAGGCCTCGGTGGCCTCGTCCAAGCGTGTCGGACTCATGCCGATCACGCCTCGAACGCGACCCTCCCGGCCGCGATCGTCAGTCGCACGTGGCCCTTGACCGTCTGCCCGAGCAGCCACGAGTTCGCGGAGCGCGAGCGGAAGTCACTCTCGGAGACCCGCCGGCTCGCATTCAGGTCGAGCAGCACGAGATTCGCCGGCGCGCCGACCGCGATCCGCGGTGCGTCGAGGCCGTAGGCGCGTGCCGGCCCGGCGGACATCCGCTCCAGCAGCGTCTCCAGCTTCAGCACCCCTGGCTCGACCAGGTGCGTGTAGAGCGCCGAGAACGCGGTCTCGAGCCCCGTGACGCCGAAAGGAGCCGCCTCGAACGGAACCTCCTTCTCGTGCCGTGCGTGCGGCGCGTGGTCGGTGGCGACAGCGGCGATCGTGCCGTCGCGGAGCCCGGCGATCAGCGCCTGCCGGTCCTCCTCGGCCCGCAGCGGTGGGTTCATCTTCATGTTCGGGTCGAGCGAGCGAACCGCCTCGTCGGTCAGGCAGAGGTGGTGCGGCGTCACCTCTCCGGTCGCGGCGACCCCGGCTACCTGCGCGCGCGAGAGGGCCTCGACGGACTCGCGTGCAGACAGGTGCATCAGGTGCACCGGCTGCCGCTCGTAGGCTGCGAGGGCGAGGTCCCGCTCGACCATCAGGCTCTCTGCCACCGACGGGTAGCCGGCAAAGCCGAGCTCGGCCGAGACCGCGCCTTCGTGCATCTGGCCGCTCTTCGAGAGCGTCGGCTCTTCGCAATGGAGCGCCAGCCGGCGTCCGGTGACGGCGCTGTACTGGAGCGCCCGGCGCATCAGGCCCGGCGCGACGACAGGCCGGCCGTCGTCCGTGAATCCGGCAGCTCCGGCGTCGGCGAGCTCCGCCATCTCGGTCAGCTCCGCCCCGTCCTCGTTTCTGGTGATCGCGGCCAGGAAACCGACCCGAACCGCGGCCTGGGCCTGCGCCGTCTCGGCGAGCGAACCGAGAACTGCGGCCGAGTCGACGACCGGCTCCGTGTTCGGCATCGCCAGGATCGCGCAGTAGCCGCCTGCGGCCGCTGCAGCCGTCCCGGAGGCGATCGTCTCCTCGTCCTCTCGCCCGGGCGTCCGCAGGTGG
>JALYLK010000378.1 GCA_030774275.1 Actinomycetota bacterium | reverse complement strand
TGCCGGGCGGAGCCGCCGCTGCGGCTGCAGGAGCCGCTCTCCGAATCGATGGGTTCGACGCCTCCCGGGTCCTGGAGCTCCGGCTGCTCGAAGGGCGTGAAACGGATCTCGATTAGAGACTCAAAAGAAGCACCCATTCGGCGCAGACGCGTTTCACACGCGTGCGCCGGGGCTCGATAGGCTCGACGCGGGGAGGAGGTTGGTTGTGCCTTGCCCAGGGCCCCGGCCGATCACAACGCTTGCCTGCCGCGACGGCCGGCACGATTCGTCAGACTCACACGCCGATGACCGATCCGGTTTCCTGGCTGATGATCAAAACCGGCTGGAAGGTGCTCGCCGTCGACGGCAGCGAAGTCGGCGAGATCGACGAAGTGACAGGCGACAGCAGCGTCGACATCTTCGATGGGCTTGCCATCGCGACCAGCGCGTTCGGAAAGCCGCGCTACGTGCCTTCAGAGCAGGTCGCGGAGATCACCGAAGGAGCAGTACGGCTGTCGCTGACCCGCGAGCAGGTCGAGCAGCTCGGCGAGTATCTCGAGCCTTCGACGAGCGCCGAGATCGAGCCGGACAGCAAGGGCGGCATCGGGGAGTCTCTTTCGTCCGAGGGGCGCAAGCTCGAAGGCAAGGTGCTCGCCCCGACGCAGCGTCATGAGCACTCGATGAACGTCTGGCGCCGAATCGCGTTTTTCTTCCGGCGTCTGTTCAGCTAACCAGAATCGTCCACCCGGTTTGGCGCGACCGCCGGGCTAGACTGGCCGCGAATGGCCCTGCGCATGGCCGTCCAGCTGACAGGCGACAACCTGACGATCGACGACGTTTGGGGGGTTGCCGTCGACCGAGCACCCGCGGCTCTCAACGACGAGGCGCGCGACAAGATCGTGCGCGCCCGCGAACTGGTCGAGCGTGCTGCTCACGGGACGGGCGAGCACACCTATGGCATCAACACGGGGTTCGGCCGCTTCGTCTCGCACTCCATTCCAGAGGAGCTGACAGCCGAGCTGCAAATACGCCTGCTGCGGAGCCACGCGTGCGGGGTCGGCGAGCCGTATCCGGACGAGGTCGTTCGCGCCGCAATGTTGCTGCGCGCCAACGCGCTCGCCAAGGGGTTCTCCGGCGCGCGGCCGCAAACGGTCGAGTTGCTGGTCGAATGCCTGAATCGCGGCGTCTTGCCGCACGTTCCCAGCCGCGGATCCGTCGGGGCAAGCGGTGATCTCGCGCCGCTCGCGCACTTGGCGCTGCCCCTCGTCGGGGAAGGCGAGGCCTGGGTGGACGGAACCCGAATGGCAGGCGCCGCCGCGCTCGACGCGGCAGGACTGGAGCCGATCGTGCTCGAGGCCAAGGAGGGCCTTTCCCTGGTCAACGGGACGCAGTTCATGGCCGCGTTCGGCAGCCTGGCGCTCGCGCGGACGCGCCGGCTGGCGAAGACCGCCGATGTCGCCTGCGCCATGTCGGTCGAGGCGTTGCAGGGCTCACGGACAAGCTTCCTGCCCCAGATCCATGCCTCCCGCCCGTTGCCCGGGCAGATCGACTCGGCGGCGAACGTGCTCCAACTGCTCGAAGGCTCGGCGATCATCGAATCGCACCGGTGGTGCGACAAGGTGCAAGACGCCTACTCGCTTCGCTGCGCACCTCAGGTGCACGGCGCCTCCCGCGATCTACTCGCCTATGGCGAGGCGACCGTGTCGGTTGAGCTGAACGCGGCGACTGACAACCCACTCGTCCTCGTCGAGGACGAGCTGCTCGTGTCGAACGGGAATTTCCACGGGCAGCCCCTCGCCTTTGCGCTGGACACGCTGGCGATGGCGGTGTCCGAGCTCGCCAACATCTCCGAACGCAGGGTGGAGCGGCTCGTCAATCCGAGCCTGTCGGAAGGCTTGCCGCCGTTCCTCACGGTCGACGGGGGCCTGAACTCGGGGTTCATGATTCCGCAGTACGTTGCCGCTGCGCTCGTCAGCGAGAACAAGGCCCTGTGTCACCCTGCGAGCGTCGACTCGATTCCGACCAGCGCCGGCCAGGAAGACCACGTTTCGATGGGCAACGCTGCGGGCCTGAAGGCCTGGCAGGTGCTGGCAAATGCCGAGCGCGTGCTCGCGATCGAGCTGCTTGCAGGCGCGCAGGCAATCGAGTTCCTCGCCCCGCTGGAGCCGGGCATCGGCGCGCGGACCGCACGCGACGCCGTTCGCGCGCTGTCGCCGCGCGTCGCGGATGACCGGTCGCTGTCCAGGGACATCGAAGCTGTGGCCGCGGCGATCCGCGACGGTAGTTACGTTGCGGCCGTCGAGGCCGAGACCGGAGAGCTTCGATGAGGCGCAATGAGGCGCCTCGGTCCCGCCATCTGCTTCGGGACACGGTGATCATGTACGGCGTGCTCGCGCTCGTGATCGTCGTCGTTTCGGCGTTCACGGGTGGCGGGCTGATGAAAGCGATACTCGTGGCCGCGGCCTTCTTCGTCGGCGCAACCGCTTGGAGTTGGTGGCGATATAGCCGCCGGACGGCACAGGAACGCGAGCGGTGACCGCGGTCGACACTCTCGCCGCGACCGTCGAGGCGCTCTGCGGCGACCTCTCGAAAATTCATGCTCCGCGAGGCACAGAACTGAATGCCCGCTCGTGGGCGACCGAGGCGCCGCTGAGGATGCTGCTCAACAACCTCGACGCGGATGTCGCGGAGCTTCCCGAGCAGCTGATCGTCTACGGCGGCTCAGGGCGGGCCGCCCGCAACCACGAGGCCTTGAAGGCGATCGTGGCGTCATTGCTGCGACTCGGCGACGACGAGACCCTTCTGGTGCAAAGCGGCAAGCCCGTGGGAATCTTCACGACGCACGCCGGCGCTCCGCGTGTGCTGATCGCGAACTCGCTGCTGGTGCCGCACTGGGCGACGTGGGACGAGTTCCGCAGGCTCGAAGCGCTCGGCCTGACGATGTACGGACAGATGACTGCCGGCTCGTGGATCTACATCGGCACCCAGGGCATCTTGCAGGGCACGTACCAGACCTTTTCGGCGGCCGGCCAGAAGCATTTCGGCTCCGCCGACCTGACGGGCAGGACAATCCTGACGGCCGGCCTCGGCGGCATGGGCGGCGCCCAGCCGCTGGCGGCCACCATGGCCGGCGCCGCGATTCTCTGCGTCGAAGTCGACCCTGCGCGGATCCAGCGACGCCTCGATACCGGCTACCTGGACGAGGCCGCTGACTCGCTCGAAGACGGGCTCGCTCGCCTTCGCTCGGCGGCACATGAGCGCCGAGCCTTGTCGATCGGGGTCCTTGGCAACGCGGCCGAGATCGTTCCCGAGCTGGCTCGGCGGGGCGAGCACTTCGATCTCGTCACTGACCAGACGGCCGCACACGACCCTTTGACGGGCTACGTCCCGAGCGGCCTCTCGGTAGAGGAGGCGGCGAGCCTGCGCGAGGACGATCCAGACGCGTACCTCGCGCGTGCCCGCGAGTCGATCGCTCGCCATGTCGAAGGGCTGCTCGAGTACGTCCGGCAGGGCAGCTATGTTTTCGATTATGGCAACAACTTACGAGGTGAAGCCTATGCAGGGGGCGTAGAGGACGCGTTCACATACCCGGGCTTCGTCCCGGCCTATATCCGGCCGCTCTTCTGCGAGGGCGTCGGGCCGTTCCGCTGGACGGCTCTCTCCGGCGATGAGGCGGACATCGCCACGATCGACGAGACGCTCCGCGGCCTGTTTCCCGACGACGCCGTGCTCCAGCGCTGGCTCGAGCTCGCGTCCGAGCGGGTTGCCTTCCAGGGTCTTCCGGCGCGTATCTGCTGGCTCGGCTACGGAGACCGCGCGCGAGCGGGGCTGGCGATCAACGAGCTCGTTCGCACGGGCAAGGTGAAGGCGCCTGTCGTGATCGGCCGCGATCACCTTGACTCCGGTTCGGTCGCATCGCCGTACCGCGAGACCGAGGCGATGCGCGACGGATCGGACGCGATCGCAGACTGGCCGATCCTGAACGCGCTGCTCAACGTCGCTGCGGGCGCGACGTGGGTGAGCGTCCATCACGGCGGGGGCGTCGGGATCGGCAACTCGATCCACGCAGGCATGGTCGTCGTCGCCGACGGGAGCGACGAGATGGCCGAACGCCTCGAGCGCGTGCTCACGACGGATCCGGGGACCGGTGTGCTGCGCCATGCCGATGCCGGCTATCCCGAGGCGATCGAGTTCGGGGCTCGACACGGGCTCGAGCCGCCCATGCAGCCCCCGTCCGGCGAGTGAGCGACCGGACCCGCGGGCGACCCCTGCTGGTTCGCGACCTCGCTCAGCTCGCGACGCCATCCGGTACCGAGGCACCGCTTCGCGGGGCGGCGCTCGGCAACGTGGATGTCGTCGAGGGCGCCTACATCCTGTGCGAGGACGGCCGGGTCGCGGCGGCCGGCCCGATGAGCGAGCTCGGCACGCTTGACGACGAGGTCGAGGAGCTCGACGGGCGCGGCCTGTCGGCGGTCCCGGGATTTGTGGACTGCCACACGCACGCCTGTTTTGCGGGCGACCGGGTTGATGAGTTCGAGCTCCGCGCCACGGGCGCGAGCTACGAGGAGCTTCATGCCGCGGGCGGGGGCATTCTCGCGACCGTTCGTGCGACACGCGCAGCGGGCGAGGGCGGGCTGGCGGAGGCGCTCAGCAGGCACCGCCGCTG